>JAGGSY010000081.1 GCA_021158845.1 Caldisericia bacterium | reverse complement strand
TATATTAAATTTAGTTTTCTTAAAGGAGGTCAATTTTTAAATTATGGTTTAGAATTTTCTAAACCATATAATTATATCTCATTAATATTATATGTCAAATATTATCTCGACTTTGTAGATGTTCTTCTCCTTTTCTATATGGAGGTTGTGGAGTGTTATGGCTTTCACGCTATATTTTATTTCGTGTTTTCTCTCATCAAATTTTTCACCATAAACACTCCCCCTCACACTTTTTTCATCTATGTAATCAATCTCAACCCGGGAAGGAACAAAAAACTCCACATCAAACAGATACAAAAACTCTGTAAGGTATTTGACAAGTAGAAGGTCTAATGATGAAGATGAAATATCAAAGGACCTTCTTTCTCTCTCTTCTCCACCTCTCTCAAACATAACTGAGAAAAGAGCGAAGGATGCATTTTCAAAAAGTTCTTTGAGCGTTTTTCCAAAGACCCTTACTCCAATATCTGCAGTGTGAGGAAAAAACTCGTATCTCTTCATATCTCTCTTTCAAGGGCAAGACCAGAGACTCTGTCCTCCTTCTCAAGTTTAATAACCCTCACTCCAGAGGCATTCCTACTCTGCACTGGAACACTTTTAACCTTTATTTTTATTATTTTTCCCTTCTTTGTTGTAATAACAAGCCTCTCAGTTTCAGAGACAGACCTTACAGCTGAAACTCTATCATCCCCTCTTAACCTTATCCCTCTCATACCCTTCACGCCCCTGTTTCTAAGTGTTATTTCAGAGAAGTTTATCCTCTTTCCCTTACCCTTTGATGTGATTACAAAGAGATGTTTCCCAAATCTCTCTATGTCAAAGCTGGATATTTCATCATCCTTTGAAAGTCTTACCCCTATTACTCCAGATGCATTCCTTCCCTGTGGCCTTAACTTATTAATACTAAATCTCGCCATGAGTCCTTTCTCTGTGGAGACAACTATCGTCTCATCTCCCTTTACAATCCTTACCCTCTTAACAAAATCCTCCTTCCTCAAATTGATTATCTTCAGTCCATTTCTCCTTATATTTTTAATGAGAGATAAAGAAACCTTCTTTATCCTTCCCTTTTTGGTGAACATTAATAGATACTTCCCTTTGGTTAAATCTCCTGTTAAAACAGAGGTAACTCTCTCGTCTGGATCAAGGGATAGAAGAAGATGGACTGCCTCACCTTTACTCTCCCTTAGACCCTCAGGAATCTCGTACACATTGAGTTTATAAACCTTGCCAAAATTTGTAAAGAATAGAGCAGATTTGTGGTTTGATGTGAAGAAGATGTCCTTCAGGGAATCTCCTTTACCAAGTCTTATTCCTCTTGTACCCTTACCACCTCTCCTCTGTATGGAGAAGTGTTTCATTGGTGTTCTCTTTATGTATCCTTCCTTTGTTAAAAATATAATTACCTCCTCATCCGGGATCATATCCTTTATGTCAATCTCTTCCCTCTCTTCAAAAACTATCTCTGTCTTTCTCTCATCTCCAAATCTCTTCTTTATGTCAAGTAGTTCCCTTTCAATGACTGAAAGAAGCATGTCTCTATCTGAGAGGATCTTTTCCAATTCTTCTATCTTTTTCTCCTTATCTTTAATCTCCTTTAAGAGCTTCTCCCTCTCTAAAGAAACCAATCTTGATAGCCTCATGTCCAGTATGGCATTTGCCTGCTCCTCACTTACCTTTAAAACGGAAATAAGCTTACTCTTTGCTTCATTTCTATCCTTTGAGTTTCTTATGAGTTTCACTGTTTCATCAAGATTCTCTATGGCTATTTTTATACCAAAAAGTAGGTGAATCTCCTTTTTCTCCTTGTTTAACTCAAAGATTGACCTTCTTGTAATCACCTCTTCTCTGAAGGAGAGAAATGTTGTTAGTGCCTCTCTTATGGAGAATAGTTTCGGTCTTCCAGCAATGAGGGCAACAAAGTTTACAGGAAAGGATGTTTCAAGTTGAGTGTACTTGAAGAGCTTATTTTCAAATACATGTGTATCCACTTTCCTTTTAAGGTCAATAACAACCCTTATTCCTTCCTTGGAAGATTCATCCCTTATATCATCAATCTCCTTTAACTTTCCCGTTTTAACTAAGGAAACTATCTTTTTTATAAGTTCAGATTTGTTAACAAGGTATGGGAGTTCATAAATGATGTATCTTAAATGCTTTCCTACCCTCTCAAATCTTCCCCTGCCCTTTACTATTACCCTCCCCTTTCCTGTCTCAAAATAATCCCTTACTCCAGAAATCCCAACTATCACACCCCTTGTTGGGAAATCTGGACCTTTAAGCACCTTCATTATCTCATCAGTTGATGCCTCTCTATTTCTAAGTAGAATTAAAAGGGCATCAATAACTTCGCTTATATTATGGGGAGGGATATTTGTTGCCATTCCCACAGCAATTCCAGTTGCTCCATTTAAAAGGAGATTTGGAAACTTTGCTGGAAGCACCACAGGTTCATTGAGGGAGTTGTCAAAGTTGGGTCTCATGGGAACTGTTTCCTTCTCAATATCCTGAAGAAGTTCCATGGAGATGGGGGCAAGTCTTACCTCTGTATATCGCATGGCTGCTGGTGGATCACCATCTATGCTTCCAAAGTTTCCATTCCCCTCCACCAGCGGGTATCTTAGGGAGAAATCCTGTGCCATCCTTACAAGCGCCTCATATATTGGGCTATCTCCATGTGGATGGTATTTTCCCATGACCTCACCAACGATTCTTGCACTCTTTTTAAAAGCAGAACCTGGAAGATTTCCAACCTCTTTCATCGTGTAAAGTATTCTTCTCTGGACAGGCTTTAAGCCATCTCTAACATCAGGAAGGGCACGAGCTACAATAACGCTCATGGCATAGGAAAGATAGGACTCTTTAAGCTCCTCTTCAAATGGGGATACTATCTCTTTAGACATCTAAATCTTTCACCTCCAGTGCGTGATCTTCAATAAATCTTCTCCTTGGTTCAACCTTCTCCCCCATAAGGATGTTTATTATCTCTTCCGCCCTCATGGCGTCAAGGATTGTCACTCTCTTTAAGATCCTCTTCTTTGGATCCATTGTGGTGTTGAAAAGGTCATCGGGGTTCATCTCTCCAAGTCCCTTGAATCTTGTAATCATGAACTTTTTTCCCTCTCTCCTTATCTTCTCCATCTCCTTTGATAGCTCTTCATCACTGTAGAGATACTTAATTTCCCTACCAACCTTTAACCTGTAGAGGGGGGGAAGTGCCACATAAATGTGTCCCTCTTCAATAAGTTCCCTTGCATACTTCCAGAAGAAGGCAAGGAGAAGCGTTTTTATGTGAGAACCATCCACATCTGCATCAGTCATAATTATTATCTTGTCATATCTTAGTTTTGTAATATCAAAATCCTCCAGTATCCCAGTGCCAAGAGAGGCAATTATACTCTTTATTTCATCATTCTCAACCAATTTAGCCACAGAGGATTTCATTGCATTCAGTATCTTTCCCCTTAAGGGAAGAATTGCCTGAGTAACTCTATCTCTTCCCTGCTTTGCAGAACCTCCAGCAGAATCTCCCTCCACAATAAAGAGTTCACTTCTCTTTGGATCATTCTCAGAGCAATCTGCCAGCTTCCCCGGGAGGGTTTCATCAAAGAGTGCCTTTTTCCTTACAACCTCTCTCGCCTTCCTTGCCGCCTCTCTTGCCCTCTTTGCTATCTCCACCCTCTTAAGGATTTCTTTAAGAAGGGATGGATTCTTTTCAAGGATGAGAACAAGGTTGTGGCGTACCACCTTTTCAACTTCTTTCCTTACCCATGTATTGCCAAGCTTTGTCTTTGTCTGCCCTTCAAATTGAGGCTCCCTTATTCTTATGTTTATAATGGAGAAGAGTCCATCAGACACATCATCCCATACAAAACTCTCTCCTTCCTTAAGAACACCAAATTTCTTTGACTCCTCATTCAAAAATTTGGTTAATCCACTCTTGAAACCTGATAGGTGGGTTCCTCCCTCAAGGGTTTTGATGGAGTTGACAAAGGAGAGGTTCTCTCCTTTCTGGGATTTTGTATATACAAAGGCAAACTCAAAGAAATACTCCTCACCATTCTCTTTAAAGTATATTGGTTCAAAAAGAGGCTCCTTTTCCTTAACTATCTCCTTTAGATAAGAAACTATTCCTCCTTCAAAAAAGTACTCCTCTCTTCTATCATTTATCTCATCAATGAATATTATTCTTAAGCCTTTGTTTAGAAAGGATAATTCAAGAAGTCTCCTCTTTATCCTCTCAGGATTAAACTCCACAGTCTCAAAGATCTCTGAATCAGGTTTAAACTCTATGTATGTGCCTCTTTTTCCCTCCCCATCCTCTGAAACTTGAAGTCTTGTTAGTGGTTTACCCCTTGAAAACTCCTGATGGTATCTCTTTCCATCTCTATAAACCTCAACAACAAGATGCTCTGAAAGGGCATTAACAACAGAGATTCCAACACCATGAAGACCACCAGAGACTTGATAGGCTTTACCCTCAAACTTTCCACCTGCATGAAGTCTTGTTAATGCAAGTTCTATTCCTGATACACCATACTTTGGATGAATATCTGGAGGAATACCCCTTCCGTTATCAAAAACAGAGACTCTCCCATCCTTATGAAGAGTAACCACAATCCTATCACAGAAACCTGCCATTGCCTCATCAATGGAGTTATCAACCACCTCAAGAAGAAGGTGGTGAAGCCCCTCCTCTCCAGTGGAACCAATATACATTGCAGGTCTCTTTCTTACACCTTCAAGACCTTCCAGTACCTTAATAAAAGATGCTGTATATTCATTCCTCTCTTTCATATTCACCTCTTCAAAATAATCTTCACTTCTCTTATGACTTCATCCCCCACCATTTCGTTCAATCTCTTCTTGATCTCAGGAAAGAGGAGTTTAAAATTTTCTCCCCACGATGGATGGTCAACAAGTACAAACAAGACATCCTTTTTTATCTTAAAAGGAGTAACATGGGAGGATATAATCTCTCCACATACCTTCTTCCAGTATAAAAAAATTAGGTTTTTTTTAATGTTTTTCTCGTATCCCCTTTCAAAGAGATACTCGTCAAGTACTTCCCTTAACTTCTTCAAGCCTTCCTCTCCTCATTAAAAAAGTGGAACCACTCTCTCTAAGTTCCACTGGAACAATTCTTTCATCAAAAGATGTAATCATCACCTGTTTTAAATTATACAACAAATGAGGCAACTTTTTAATCTTTTCCTCATCCATTGTCTCAAATATATCATCCAACAAAATTATTGGATCCTCACCCGTTATCTCCCTCATTATCTCCCACACAGAGAAGATAAGATTCAATGTAAACTCCTCCACTTCGCCCAAGGAGAAGAAATTCTTTAAACTAAGCCCCTTTACATTGAAAAATATGTCATCTAAATGGGGTCCTATAAGACTAAATCCCCTCTCTATCTCTTCATCTCTTTTTTTATTTAGCTCCTGAGGAGTAATTAATCTTGGCTGATAATCTATAGACACATCCATAAAACCCCTCTCATCCATCTTCCTCTTCAACATGGTTAAAAATTCACTCCTCTTCTCCTGTATATATATTCCCTTTTCATACATCCTTTCATTTAATGTTGAAAGGAGTGTGGAAAGATAGAAATCGTCTTTCTCCTTTATTTTTTTAAGAATGCTGTTTTTTGCCTTAAGGACCTCCTGATACTGAAGGAGAAAGTCTTTATATTTGTTGTCCACTATGGAGAGAAAATTATTCATAAACTCTCTCCTAAGCTCTGGCTCCTTTAGAATAATGTCTTTTGTTCTAAAATTAAAAAAAACTATTGGAACAATACCTGTTATCTCCCTGATACCTGATAGAGGAACACCATTTTTTGAGACTATCTTTCTTTTATTTTTTGATACTATCTCAATCTTTATCTCTCCATCATTTCCCTCAAACTCCCCACAAAGGTAGAAAGAGTCTTCTGGAAACATGGGTATATCATTTTCGCTGAGATTGTTCATGGTTTTTCCAGAGGAGACATAATATATTGCATTGAGAAAATTTGTCTTTCCACTCCCATTGGAGCCTATAATCAAATTTATACTATCGTTGAAATTTACAGAGATACTCTCTATGTTTCTGAAGGTTAAAATTTTTATACTTTTTATAATCATTCAGACCTATAGGGCATTATAATATAAAGGAAGTTTTCATCATTAAGACCTTTAAATGTAATTGGGGCTTCTGGATCAAACACAAGCATCTTAATTTTCTCATCATCAATATATTTAATTCCCTCTATAACTCTCTTTGTATCAAGAAAAATCTTGACTTTATTCTTTAAGTTTCCTTCAACAATATCAATATTTTCCACACCTTCCCCAACCTCTGTGGAAAAACCATAGAGTTTAAGGGTATCATCCACTCTTTCAAATGTAACTTTTCCAGTTCCTTCCCTTGTTATTAAGTTAATCCTTGAAAGTGCTTTTATAAGTTCTTCTCTATTAAGGACTAAAAAATTACTATTTTCTTTTGGAAGAACCATCTCATAATCAGGAAACTTTCCCTGACCAAGACGGGATATAAAGTAAATCTTATCCCCTTCATAATAGAAACTCTTTCCTGAAAATCCGAAGGTTATAGTGTCTTTCTTTTCAAAAGACAGGATATTTATAAGCATATTTATACTCTGTTTTGGAACCAAAAACTCAAACTCTTTCTCATCTCTTTTAAAATCTCCATTTCTATAAAGGGCAAGCCTATTACCATCTGTTCCAACAATCTTTACCATATCTTTCTTTATTTCAAAGAGAGCTGATGTAAACTCTATTCTTGTTCTTTCAGGTAAACCAATGGAGAAGTTTACCTTTTTTAACCCCTTTTTAATATCTTCAGTTTTAAAATCTAACCTTTTATCCACATTTTCTATACTTATAAAAGGAAATTCATCGTTTACTGTCCTTACTTTGTATAGATTACTCTTTGTTTTTATCTCAATAAATCCCTCATCCACATCTATTGTAAATGTCTCATCAGATAGAGATTTAACTATATCCTCAAGGAGTTTTTCTGATACAAGAAACTCTGTATCATCTCCCTCACAGTTAAAATAATAAATAACTCCTATCTCAAGGTCAGTTCCAATAATTTTTCCTCTTCCCTCTTTCACCTCTATCTTAACATTGGAGAGAATAGGCATTGTTGGAGTGGTTCTTACAACTTTCCCTACAACTGATAGTCCATCAACAAATTCCTTTTTATTAACTTTCAACATCTCTAATCCTCCTTCTAATAATTTTTAAAAATAGTAGAGTTAATAGCACTGTTGAAAAAGTTTAAAATATAAAGAAAACCTCATATATATTAAACCATTCATCAACATAGCTTTTAGTCACCTATCAACATTCTCCTTATTTCCTCAACGGCAGCTTTTAAATTCTCATCCTTTTTTAACTCTCTCTTTATTTTATCTATTGAATAAAGAACTGTTGTATGGTCCCTTCCACCAAATAAATTTCCAATCTGTGGAAGAGAGAGATTTGTAAGTTCCCTAATAAGGTACATTGCAATCTGCCTTGGAATTGTATAATCTTGAGATCTCTTTCCACCCTCTATATCCTCCACTGATATGGAGAAATAAGAGGAGACAACATTTTTAATCTCTTCTGCGTCAATCTTTTTTTTCTCTATCTTCCCAAATATTCCAGAGAGTATCCTTTTTGTAAAATCAAGGGTTATCTCTGAGTTATTTAAAGAGGCATGTGCAAGAAGTCTAATTAATGCTCCTTCAAGCTCCCTTATGTTTGATTTTATATTCTCCGCAATATAGTAGATTACATCATCAGGCACCTTTATCTTCTCTTTCTCCGCCTTTTTCTTTAAAATTGCCACCCTTGTTTCAAAATCAGGGGGAGCAATATCCACCATCAACCCCCACTCAAACCTACTCCTTAATCTATCCTCAAGTGTGGGGATCTCTTTTGGAAGCCTATCGCTTGTAATAACTATCTGTTTGTAGTTGTTATGGAGGGCATTAAATGTGTGGAAGAACTCCTCCTGTGTCCTCTCTTTCCCAGCGAGAAACTGAATATCATCAATTAAAAGCACATCCACACTTCTGTATTTGTTGTGAAAGTCATTCATTTTACCCTTTTGAATAGACCGTATAACCTCATTTGTAAATATTTCACTTGTCACATAAACCACCTTTAATGCTGGTTTTGTATCAAGAACATAGTGTCCAATAGCTTGAATAAGATGAGTTTTTCCAAGCCCAACACCTCCATATATGAAAAGGGGGTTGTAGGAATGTCCAGGGTTTTTTGCTACAGCAAGGCTTGCAGCATGGGCAAGTTTATTACTATCCCCCACAACGAAGTTATTAAATGTGTAATTTTCGTTTAATCCAAGTTTTCTTCTATTTATTATCTCCTCTTTTATTATCTTCTCCTCTTTTCCTTTCTCTTTGAGAACAACGAACTCAAGGGAGAGATCTTTTCCTGCCACAGCTCTTATGACCTCTTTTATAAGGGGAAGGTAGTTTGACCTTATCCAATCTCTACCAAACTCTGAAATTACACCAATTACAAGTTTATCCTCTGTTTCTTCAAGAGCTTTCGTAGTCTTAAACCATGTCTCATAAGAGGGTGTAGATAGATAATCTTTAATTA
>JAGGSY010000080.1 GCA_021158845.1 Caldisericia bacterium | reverse complement strand
ATATACAAAGAGCTCAAATGCATACTTTGTCTTTGGTGTCATAAGCTTACCAGAAATCCACTGAACCGATTTACCATCATATCTTACCGAAGCCATTAAGGCAAGATAGTCATGAACACTACCAATAAAAAGGTTACCTAACCAAATCCAGAGAATACTTGGTAACCATCCCCAGACCATAGCAAGTGCAGGTCCCACTATTGGACCAGCGCCAGCAATGGAAGCAAAATGGTGTCCATAGAGGACAAACTTATTTGCTGGCATGTAATCTACATTATCCCTCAATCTCACAGCAGGCGTTGGTCTGTTTGGATCTGCTTTAACTACCTCTCTCTCAAGACCCTTACCATAGACCATGTAGCCTATGATGTAAATAGCCCCACCAATAATTGCTAAAAGTGCGGTCATTTTAGCTTACCTCCTTTTAAAAATCTCAAAGGTTCTCGCACTCTCCGATCTCCTTATTATATATTATAACATAAATTTATGTATTTTATCTGAAAAATTTTAGCAAAATGTATTTTTATAAGAAACCTTTACTCTTGAAGTATATATAGTAAAATATTTGTAAATTCCTTTCCAAGGAGAGTGCTATGATTGATATAAAAGAACAGTTAAAGATAATTAAAAAGGGAACCTTAGAGATAATCAATGAGGAGGAACTTGTAGAGAAGTTAAAGAGAGGCAAACCTCTTATTGTAAAACTTGGTGTTGATCCCACAGCTCCAGACATACATCTCGGACACACTGTAGTTTTAAATAAGCTTCGGGATTTTCAGAGACTTGGACATCATGTAGTGCTTATTATAGGGAGTGGAACTGCAATGATAGGAGATCCATCTGGTAGAGATAAAGCAAGGAGTGGCCTTACTCCAGAGCAGATTGAAAAGAATGCCAGATACTATAGTAAGCAGGCATTTAAGATTCTGGATAGAGAAAAGACAGAGATACGATACAATGGTGAGTGGCTTCTTCCCTTAAAGATGAAAGAGATTGTAGAACTTGCCTCACATTTTACAATAGCAAGGATACTTGAAAGGGACGATTTCTTTAACAGGTATAAAAAGGGAGTTCCCATATATCTACACGAGTTTCTATATCCTGTCATGCAGGCATACGATTCAGTAGTGATAAAGGCAGATGTTGAGTTAGGAGGAAGTGACCAGAAATTTAACCTCTTGTTTGGCAGAGATCTCCAAAGAGATATGGGTCAGGAACCCCAGGTTGCAATTCTTATGCCAATACTTAGAGGAATTGACGGAGAAAAGAGGATGGGAAAGAGTCTTGGAAATTATATTGGAATAGATGAACCTCCCAAAGATATGTTTGGAAAAATTATGAGTATTCCAGACCACCTTATAATTGAGTATTTTGAGCTTCTCACAGATAGAGATCCAGACGAGATTGAGGAATTTAAAGAGAGGATGGACAAAGGAGAAAACCCCAGAGATTTTAAACTTCTTTTAGCTGAAGAGATTGTTTCAAGATTTCATTCAAAAGAGGATGCCAAAAGGGCAAGAGATAATTTTATAAAAATTTTCAGTAAAAGGGAGATACCAGAAGATATTCCTATTGTTGAAATTGTAGAGGATAAGATCAATCTCGTAGAGTTTTTAAAGGATCAGAATCTTGTATCTTCAAAAAGTGAGGCAAGAAGATTAATTTTACAGGGAGGTGTATCTATTGATGGGAAAAAGGTAAAACCTGAAGAGATCATAATAGATGTAAAGAATGGTATGATTATAAAAGTTGGAAAGAGAAGATTTTTAAAGGTGGTTAAGAGATGATCAAAGGTCCAAAGGGATGTCCTGATATTCTTCCAGATAAAACAGAATCGCTATACATTGTAATTTCATCCATAAGAAAAATTGTTGAGAGTTTTGGTTATAGAGAAATTATCACTCCGATCTTTGAACATAGGGAAATTTTTGAGAGAAGTGTTGGTGAGAATACTGATATTGTAGAGAAGGAGATGTACACATTCAAGGATAAAGGAGGAAGAGACCTTTCCTTAAGACCTGAAGGAACAGCATCTGTGATGAGAGCGTATATTGAACATGGTATGAAGTCTCTCCCACAACCTGTGAAGTTATACTACTTTGGACCAATGTTTAGATATGAGAGACCTCAAAAGGGGAGACAGAGGCAGTTCTTCCATTTTGGAATTGAGGCATTGGGTGATGAGAGTCCATACCTTGATGTGGAGGTTATAGATTTGGCTCTTATCATACTAAGGAAACTTGGACTTAAAGATCTAAGTGTGAAGATAAACAGTATTGGATGTAAAAGGTGCAGACCGAAGTATAGAGAGGCGCTGAGAGAGTATCTAAAGCCAAGATATGAGAAGCTATGCGATGATTGTAAGAGAAGGTTCTATTCTAATCCTTTAAGAATACTTGATTGTAAGAAGGAATCATGTAAAAGAGAAACAGAGGAAGCTCCAAGAATCATAGATTTCCTATGTGATGAGTGTAAAGGACATTTCAAGAAAGTTCTTGAACTCCTTGATATTCTTGGTGTCAGGTATGAAATTGACAATAGACTTGTAAGAGGACTTGACTATTATACAAGAACTGTATTTGAGGTTCAATCGGGTGATTTGGGAGCTCAGAATGCTGTTCTTGGTGGCGGTAGATACGATGATCTTTCTGAGAGTATGGGAGGTAAGAAAACGCCAGGTGTTGGATTTGCCATAGGAATAGAGAGATTGATGATTCTTCTTGAGAAAACTGGAAATTTGCCTTACAGAAAAAGAAAAACAATTTATATACTTCCCATTTCAGAGGCAGATTATATAGATGCGTTCAAGTTATACATGGATTTGGGAGAAGAAGGAAACAGTGTACTCATTCCATATAAATCTAAAAAACTAAAGTCTGGTATTACTGATGCAGTAAAGAGAGGTGCATCTTATCTAATAATAGTGGGAGGAGAGGAAAAGAAGAGGGGAAATGTAATTTTAAGAGACTTATCAAAGAAGGTTCAGGAGGAGATTTCCTTTATGGATATAAAGGAAAGAATCAAGCAATTGGAGGAAAGAAATGGAGAGGAGTAAGTATTGTGGTGAAATAAACAAAAGTGATGTTGGTAAAAAACTAACTCTTTTTGGATGGGTGAAAACAATTAGAGATCTTGGCGGTTTAACCTTTATTGAATTAAGGGATAGAAGTGGTTTTGTCCAGATAGTTTTTGATCCAGAGAAGGATAAAACTCTCCATAAAAGAGTTAAAGAGATAGGTTTGGAGTGGGTTCTTAAAGTTGTTGGAACTGTTAGGGAAAGACCAAAGGAGAATATAAATGACAAAATCCCCACAGGTGAGGTGGAGGTGATTGCTGAAGAGATGGAGGTGTTGAATAGATCAGATCCCCTTCCCTTTGAAATTGATTCAAAAAGTGAAATAAATGAGCTTTTAAGACTTAAATATAGATACCTTGACATAAGAAGAGAATTTATGAAGAGAAATATATACATTAGATCAAAGGTTACAAATATTGTGAGGAATTTTCTAATAAATGAGGGATTTTGGGAGGTGGAAACACCTATACTTACAAAGAGCACTCCTGAAGGAGCACGAGATTTTCTTGTTCCATCACGCATATATCCTGGAAAATTCTATGCCCTTCCCCAATCTCCTCAGCTCTTCAAGCAGATACTCATGATTTCAGGTATAGATAGATACTTCCAGATTGCAAAGTGCTTTAGAGACGAGGATTTAAGGGCAGACAGACAGCCAGAGTTTACACAAATTGATATAGAGATGTCCTTCGTCTCTGAAGATGACATTATGGATGTTGTTGAGAGAATGATTAAGAAAGTTTTTGAAGAAACTTTAAATATTAGTATTTCGATTCCTTTAAGGAGAATATCTTATTCTGAAGCAATGGAGAAGTATGGTTCAGATAAGCCTGATTTGAGATTTTCACTTCCTATAATTGATTTTACAGATATTTTTTTAGATTCAGATTTTAAGTTATTTAAAAACGCAATAAAAGAGGGTGGAAGAGTCAAAGGGTTTGTGATAAAAGACAAGATTCTGTCAAGAAAAGAGTTAAAAGAGATAGAGGAGAGGGTTAAAGATATTGGATTATCCGGTGTGATAGCTTATTCCATTTCTGATAAAGTTTCTTCAATTCTGTCAAAATTTATAAGTGATAAGCAAAGGAACAGATTTAAAAATTATGCCAGTGAAGGGGATACTATTCTATTGTTTGCAGGGAAAGGTGATGAGTTTTTGGAGTTACTTGGTAAAGTAAGATTGTATCTTGGGAATCTCTTTAACCTTATAGAGAAAGAAAAATTTGAACTTTTATGGGTCACAAACTTTCCTCTCTTTGAATGGAATGAAGAGGAGAAAAGGTGGGATTCAAAACATCATCCCTTTACCTCTCCCTCTCCTGAGACTGTTGAGTTGCTGGATAAAGATCCGGGGAAGGTTTATTCCCGTGCCTATGATT
>JAGGSY010000079.1 GCA_021158845.1 Caldisericia bacterium | reverse complement strand
GATGGAAGGAAAGGTAAAGTGGTTTGATCCTCAGAAGGGATATGGATTTATAGAGTTTGAAGGTAAAGATATTTTTGTTCATTATAAAGATATTATTGGTGAAGGTTTTAGAGCTCTTAAATCTGGAGAAATTGTGGAATTTGAGATAGAGAAGACAGATAAGGGCTTTAGAGCAAAAAATGTGAGAAAAAAGGAGGTTTGAGATGAAGTTAGTGATTCAGGGAAAGAATTTTCAGGTTACAGATGATGTTTTAAAATATGCAGAGAAAAGGCTTTCTACAGTAGAAAAGTTCTTTGATAATATACAGGAACTCAACACAATTATTTCTAAGGAGAGGGGTAATATTAAAGTTGAAGTTACTCTCTCTGCTTCTGGAACAGTTATAAGAGGAGAGTCAAGAACGCCAGATGTTTTTTCTTCTATAGATGATGTTGTGGATAAATTGAAGAGGCAGATAAAGAAGTATAAAGAGAGATTTGTAGAGAGGAGGAGAGAAGCTGCAAAAGAGAAGAAGTTCGAAAGAACCGTAGAAGTGGAAGAGGAAGAGCCAAGAATAGTGAAGGTCAAGAGAT
The DNA here is from genome assembly GCA_021158845.1 of Caldisericia bacterium. Classification (NCBI taxonomy): domain Bacteria; kingdom Pseudomonadati; phylum Caldisericota; class Caldisericia; species Caldisericia bacterium. The sequence goes on along the minus strand of JAGGSY010000079.1, from coordinate 3,275 downwards.
TTATCTTAAAACCCATGGATGAGGAAGAGGCAATAATGCAGATGGAACTGTTGGGACACAACTTCTTTGTATTTCTCAATTCAAGAACAGATAAATTTAATGTTATATACAAGAGAACAGATGGAAATTATGGTCTAATAGAGCCTGAGGAATGAATAAAATAAGTAAATTTGTATTCTTCACCCTTATATTTCTTATAATTCTTACACTCTCCTATGCTGTAAGTAAGCATTTTATTGCTGGAAAAGAGAGATATTCTTATGTAAAACTTAAAATTGCCATACCCAACATTTATCCTGAAGTGGCAGAGAGTATAAAGGAGGGTGATTACATAATAGATTCGCAAGGAAACAGAATCTTTAAAATAGAATCTGTTTTTATAAAACCTGCAGAGCATCCAGTTGAGACATGTGATGGTCGTATTGTTAAAGCGGAGCATCCTATATATAAGAGTGCAATAATTACAGTTAAGACCGTTAAACCAACTAAATCGTTGATTGTTGGTTACAATAGAAGAACTGCAAGGATAGGTGCAAAACTTGTAATTGAAACGCCAAAGGTAAGATTTGTTGGTGTGGTGCTTAGTGTAGAAAGAGAGGATTAAATATGAAGCTTTTTAAAAATATATTCAATTCAGAAAAAAAAGAACTTAACAGATTAAGAAGTATAGTTGAGAAGGTTAACTCTCTTGAAGAGAGTGTAAGGGATCTTTCAAATGAGGAGCTTGCAAGGAAAACAACTGAATTTAAAAATAGACTTAAAAATGGTGAAACCTTAGATGATATTCTTGTGGAAGCCTTTGCAGTTGTAAGAGAGGTTGCAAGAAGAACCGTTGGCATGAGACACTTTGATGTTCAGATAATGGGTGGAGTGGTTCTACATGAGGGAAAGATTGCAGAGATGAAGACTGGTGAAGGAAAAACCCTTGTAGCAACACTCCCAATTTATCTTAATGGGTTAACTGGTAAGGGAGTTCACCTTGTAACTGTTAATGACTATCTGGCAAAGAGAGACGCATTATGGATGGGACCAATATATAGATTCCTCGGTCTTACAGTTGGTGTGATTCAACACGAATCCTCTTTCCTTGTTGATTGGGATGATAAGGAGAAATTCAGCGTAAAGCTTGTTCCATGCGAAAGAAAAGAAGCATATCTTGCAGATGTCACATATGGAACAAACAATGAGTTTGGTTTTGATTATTTAAGAGACAACATGGCTGTTTCTCTCGAGCAGATTGTTCAGAGGGAACTTAACTATGCCATCGTTGATGAGGTTGATTCTATCCTTATTGATGAGGCAAGGACTCCTTTAATCATCTCTGGTCCCAGTGAAAAATCCACCTCTATCTACTATAAATGCGCAAGGATTGCAAAACAATTAAAAAGGGATGTGGACTTCACTGCTGACGATAAAGAAAAAACCGTGGCTTTAACAGAGGAGGGTGTTAAAAAAGTTGAAAAACTTCTCGGAGTTAAGAATCTTTATGCAAGTGAGAATGTTGAACTTGTAAGTCACATAATACAGGCTATAAGAGCTTTGGTCCACTTTAAAAATGAAGTTGATTACATAGTTAAAGATGGTGAGGTAATAATTGTTGATGAATTTACTGGAAGACTCATGTATGGAAGAAGATATTCAGATGGTCTCCATCAAGCCATTGAGGCAAAGGAAAATCTTAAAGTAAGGGCAGAAAGTCAGACACTTGCAACTATAACCTTTCAGAACTATTTTAAGATGTATAAGAAGTTAGCTGGTATGACAGGTACCGCAAAGACAGAGGAACAGGAGTTTATTGAGATATACAATCTTCCCGTTGTGGTTATCCCTACCAATAAACCTGTCATAAGAAAGGATTACCCTGATGTGATATATGCCACAGAAAAGGTAAAATTCAAAAAAATTGTTGAGGAGATAAAAGATTGTTATAAGAGGGGACAGCCAGTTCTTGTTGGGACACGATCCATTGAGAAATCAGAAAGATTATCAAAAATGTTAAAAAGGGAAGGTATTCCTCATCAAGTTCTCAATGCCAAGTATCATGAAAAAGAGGCTGAGATAATCAAGAAAGCAGGTCAGAAAGGAATGGTTACCATAGCCACAAACATGGCTGGAAGAGGAGTTGATATTGTTCTTGGAGAGGGTGTGAAGGAGTTGGGTGGACTTCATATTATTGGAACAGAGCGACACGAATCAAGAAGAATAGATAACCAGTTGAGAGGAAGAGCTGGAAGACAGGGAGATCCAGGTAGTTCAAGATTCTATCTTTCCTTAGAGGATGAGATATTGAGACTCTTTGGAGGAAACTCAATCAAGAGAATAATGAGCATGCTTAAAATGGATGAGGATACACCACTTGAGCACCCAATGCTGACAAAAGCTATAGAGAATGCGCAGAAAAAGGTTGAGGCATATCACTTTGAGATAAGGAAGAATCTCCTTGAATATGATAATGTATTGAATAAACACAGAGAGGTTATATACAAAGAGAGAAGAAAGATTCTTGAGAAGGCAAATTTAAGAGATGAATTTCTTGAATTTTTAGAGAAGATGGTAACAGATATTGTTGAGGTTCACCTTTCTAAATCTCTGGAGGAGCTTGACTATGAAGGACTTTCAAAGTCCTTTGCAGAGCTTACAGGAATACTTATAAAACCTGATGACTTAAAGAAGATAAGTAGAGATGATGTTTTAAATGTACTTCTGGACATTGCCAAAAAGAGATACGAGCAGAAGGAAGAGGAGTTAAGAAGACTCTCTAAGGAAAATGAAAGTATTAGAAAACAGTTTGGTGAGGATCCCATGAGAGAGATAGAGAGGTATCTTCTTTTGAGGATAATTGATTCCAAATGGAAAGACCATCTTTACGCAATGGATCATCTTAAAGAAGGTATAGGACTTCGTGCGTATGGTCAACAGGATCCATTGATTGCATACCAAATTGAGGGTTTTGAGTTATTCCAGTCCATGCTTAATTCCATAAGGGAGGATTGGATAAGGTTTATTTTCAGAGTGGAGTTAAGAAGTGAGCCAAAAGAGAACAGAGCTCAACGAAGAGCAAGAAAGCGTAAAAAATCTAAGAGAAGAGTTTAATAGCCTTGAAGGATTTAAAGAATCCAAAGACCTCGATAAAAAAATAGAATCTCTTGAGAAAGAGATTTCAAATATCACAGATTGGGGGAGTGATAAGACAAGGAAAATTTTATCAAAACTCAATGCTCTTAAGGAAGAAAAAGAAAAGAAGAATAAGATTATCTCACTATTTCAAGAGGTGG
>JAGGSY010000078.1 GCA_021158845.1 Caldisericia bacterium | reverse complement strand
TCTATCAAAAATTCTCTCAAAAGAAAGTGCATCTCCTCTCCATCTTACTAAATTTGCCAGATAAGTTGCCAATCTATTTAGTCCCAGCCCCAAATAACTCGCCACTGCCTTTGCGTATTCTTTGTCATATCCTTCTTCAATCATCTTTTTGTATGCCATTCTTACCTTTTCGGTGAAGGTTATGAGTGCAAGCTTCTGCCGGGAGTTGAAAAGATCACCCCATTTTTTAAATCCATATCCTCTACCTGCAACTGTCGTAGGGTCTTCCTCGTTCATTCTCTCATCTGGAACAGGGTCAATTCCCCACTTATCCATTAATTTTTTCCTCTTCTCCTCAAGATACTTCTCAGCCTCCATAAAAACTTTCATGTCTTTATCTGTTGCCAGTCTATAATATTTTCCCCTTGCTCTGGGATTGTGAAGAACAACTGCAATGAGTCTCTGACTGCTTTTTCCTTCCTGAAACAACTTTCGCGTTGTATCTGCATCCACAACAGAACCACAGACAGGACAGACTGCAATGGCTCTCTTTACAGTTCCTTTTCCCGCGTCAAAATCGTCTGGAAAATCATTTCCCTGACCAACAATCTTAAACTCAACTTTCTTATCTTTCACATAGGGTTTTAATGCAACTTTCTTGTTATTTTTCTTTGCAAGCCAGAATTGCCTCATTAAAGGGATTTCAGCCCCACAAGATGGATTTTGACATGGTATGGTCCTTGCCCATATATATCCAACAGGAATACTTCCATCTTCATCATGTGGATAAAATCTTCCAATCTCCTTTTTTGCCTCATTAAGAACCCATTCTCCCCACTTTTTTACATCCTCAAGTAAAGAATTATCTAAATCTTCATCAAAAACTCCAGAAACCTCTTTTTTCTCTTTTTTCCCATACTTCTGAGGATACTCAAGAGTGCACTTTAATATTAAAGTGGCAACTGGATTGTATTCAACTGCGTGAGTTTCACATCCAAGTCTTAATGCCTCAAGAGGAATTGAACCACCACCTGAAAAGGGATCAAGAACTCTTGGTGGTTTCCCTCCATTTGCACTTAAAATCTCCCCTCTTGCTCTCTCTATGACTTTTTTATTTAAAGAATTCTCCCATTTGGAAAGCTCTATTATAAATTTCTTTTTTTCATTCCGCTCCTCGTCAGTTTCTGGCGCAGGAATTAAAGCGGCGTAGGATGTTCCCCTTGAACTTGCAAGAGGTCTTCTTGCCCACCATATGTGAAGTGTGGAAATGTGTCCATGCCTTATGTTCTTTTCCTTTGCAGATATTTTACTTACCTCTTTTACTGGAAAGGTTTCTTCAATAAACCTTTTTTTCTTCACCATCTCCTCCTGAAATGGGATTTATGCTCTTGCTCCTTTACTCTTCCACTCCTCCCAAGGCACAATAAATCTTACAACTTCAAGTTTTTCCTTGACTTTCAAATTCTTGTAAGGATTCCTAATTATGTAAAGCTCTGGTTTTGTGGAAGCGTTGGAAATCACATAGAGCCAGTAATCTTCTCTGAATCTTTTAGCCTTGAGCCATTCATTGGTGGTAAGAACAACTGGACCTTCCCCTGCCCTTGCCTTAACCTCTATGTATCTTACCTTCTCACCATCTTTAGATCTTATATCAAATCCAAGGTTCTCTCTGGATACATCCTCAGGCACTCTTCCATTTCTTTTTTCATACTCCATTGCTATTTTCATCCCTATCTTCTCTATCTCCTTATCACTTACCATGTCCTTTGAATGGGTTGGTCTTACAATTACTGCACCAAGAAACTTCGGCATTGAGATGGTGAGACTTACCTCCTGCTCTATCTCTTTCTTAAGTCTCTCAAGCGCCTCTTCATACCTTCTTTTTCTCTCCTGTTTATTTTTTATTGCAAGATCCACCCTTTCTCCCCTCTCCTCTCTTTCGTATAGAAGAACGAGATCACGGTCAAGCATATCTCTCAGGTATTCAAGGGACTTAATTCCATATTTTTGCTTCACCATCTTCTGCCTTTCTCTCTCCTTCAACAACTCATTTTTATATAGATTTGCCAGACTAACCACATATTTTTCAACTTTATCTCTATCAAGATTTACTTTTTTTGGTGTACTATTGTCAACAGGAACAAGATCCCATAGTATTGATGGGTTAACCTCTCTTAACTCCTTTCCATCATCATAAATCACTATTATCCGTTTACCTGCAACTTCACCCTTGCCATCGTTTACCTCCACCTTAAAGAACCAAAGGATACCATTGTAGATACCGGAAGGGTCTTCAAAAACTGCTCCTCTCAAGAGTTTAGTTGAAAAATTCCTTTTAATCCATTCAAGCAGGGCTTCAAAAAGAGGATGTCCAAAGGATATAAACTCATAATCTTGATTTTTAAATGCAATATCTTTATCAAAGGTTGCTTTTGGATAAGATTTTAAAATAGTTCCGAATCTATTTTTAAAATCGATTTCCTTTGCTATTTTTCTTATCTCGTAAGGAACAGAATCTATGGATATAACTCCCTCTTCTCTTTCCCTGAACCTGCCACCAGCCATTTGAAATGCTTTTTTGAAAAACTCCTCCACATACTCAGGTATTAATCTATACTCCTTTGCTTTCTCAGCCATTTCCTTTATTCTTGTATAATCAATATGCTTTGTTGCAAGACTCTCTCCCAGAGCTTCTTTAACCTTTCTGATATATTCTTCGTCTATTTTAATATCTATCTCTTTTTGTATATCATCTATACTCCTTGTATTTGCCACCGCTTCTAAAATTAATTGATACAGGTTTTTACCTGCAAAGACCTCTCCTATAACATCAAACACTTTATCACTTCCAAGTGCCTTTCTTATTTCATCCAGTTTCTCAAACATCTTAACAAGAACCTTTCCCTCCCTCGTATCTTCTGTTACAAGATTGAAGATGTAAACATCCTTCTGCTGACCATATCTATGAATTCTTCCCATTCTCTGCTCAAGTCTATTGGGATTCCATGGAATATCATAATTAATCATAAGGTGACAGAACTGAAGATTTATACCTTCGCCAGCTGCCTCTGTAGCCACCATAATCTGCTTCTCATTTTTAAAGATTTTTTCAGCCTTTATCCTTTCATCTAATTTCATTCCTCCATGAATGAAATTCACAGAGTATCTCCAGGATTTGATTTTATTAACGAGATACTCAAGTGTATCTCTTGACTCAGTAAAAATCAAAATTTTCTCGTTTCCGCCAATTTCTCTTATCTTTTTGAATCCCTCTTCTATAGCCTTTTTAAGCTCTCTTACCTTAACCTCTATCTCCTCATTGAGAATCTCTTCAGCCATTTTTATTAAACGATCAATTGTCTCTATCTCCCTTTCAAGTTCCTTTCTATTCCTTGCAATACTCAATGTCTCCCATTTTCTCTCTTCCTCGAGACGTTTTTTTTCTTCGTAATCCTCATAAATTTCAATCTCTCCCAGTTCAATAAATGGAGTCTCCTCTTTTAATTCTGGCTCCTTAAGTAGTGCCTCAAGTCTTTTCTTTCTCCTTTCAAGAGACTTCAAAAGGGCATAGGTGCTTGATGCCATTCTTCTCTGAAGAATCAGCAAGGCAAAGGCAATGTTTCTTTTTTTGCTACTCTTAAGGGCTTTATTGTACTGATTAATCACATACTCTGAAAGTTCGTTATAAAGCACAATCTCCTTATCTGAAAGCCTAAACTTTATTGTTTTTGGATAACGATTTGTAAAGAGGGGTTTTCCGTTAAAATCCTTTAAATCTTCCTTTCTCCTTCTTATAAAAAGAGGGTTGTCTCCTTTCTCCAAAGAGGCATTTATCATCTCTTTACTGGCGAAAAATCCAGGACTTAACAAATCAAGTAACAACCTGTAATTTTCCGGGTCTCCCTTGTGGGGAGTGGCTGTAAGGAACAGAAGATGATTGGTGGTTTTTGAAAGAACTTCACCTAATTTGTATCTTCCAGTCTTCTTTACCTTTTCTCCATATTTATATGCAGCCATTTTGTGGGCTTCGTCAACTATTACAAGATCCCACTCAACGCTACTTAAGGATGTGAGAATCTCCTCTTGTTTAGCAAAATCAATAGAGGTTATAACCTGATTCTCTTTTTGCCATGGATTCTCTCCGTAGTGAGCATTTAACATACCTCTATCAATTACTGTAAAGTGTTCCTGAAATTTCTCTTTAAGCTCCCTTCTCCACTGATCTTTCAAATGCCCTGGTACAACTATCAAAATTCTCTCTGCAAGTCCCCTAAGTTTCAATTCCTTAACAATAAGACCTGCCATAATCGTTTTTCCAGCACCGGGATCATCTGCTATTAGAAATCTTATTCGTGGAAGTTTCAATATATATCCGTACACCGCCTCAATCTGGAAAGGCAGTGGATCAATTTTTGAAGTGTTCATTGCTAAAAGAGGATCAAAGAGAGAGGCAAATTTAAAACGAGTGGCTTCTATAGATAGAAATGCCTCTAAACCTTTCGTGGTAAAATCAAGAACAAACTCTTTTGTTTTGACTCTTTTTATATCTTCCTCTGAAAGCAACTGATCAATATGGGCGTTGGAATAAACCGTTGCTCCAATAATGTGAATTCCTTCACCAAATTCTTCAACCTTCTTAACCTCAACAGGCTCAGGCCAAAATGGACCTTCAATTATCATTCCTTCTTTAATCATCACATCCCACCATAATAGATTTTAATCTCTTTCATTTTACAACAAATTGGATGGAATCTAAAAAGAGTTGACAAAAATTCAAATTTATTTAATTTAAAATATTAAAGAGGAGATTTTTGTGTTCTGTAAAT
>JAGGSY010000077.1 GCA_021158845.1 Caldisericia bacterium | reverse complement strand
ATTTGACGGTTGAGGTTCCGGTGAATGAAACGGTGGTTGTTCCCTTTGAGGAGACCTTTAAGGTGCCGATCCACATGGAGGTTAAAATCGAGAAGACTTTAGCTGAGCTTGGATTAGGGGAGATAATCGATGAGGTGGTCAGTATCTTGAAGGGAATTAAGGTTGCGCTTGGAGGGTAGATTTTATTTTTCTTCTCTAAACCTCATCCTTCAGGAAGATGTCACTTCTAGGTGTTATAATTAAGACAGGGAAAGTAGAGCAAATTTAATAAATTCACGAAGGATAATCTATAAATCGGAGGGAGAGTGGTGGGTAAAATTTTATCTGCGGACTCAAAATCATTTGTTATTGTTCGTAAAAAACAGTTTAAAGCCAATATTGGTGTTGCGTTATTGTTTAAGAAACCTGAAAAATTCAAAGAGAATTGTACTGAGTATTTTGAAGACCTTAAAGAGAATTTCCACACTAAAAATCCAAGATATATATTCAAGAGTAGGGACATAAAATCATTATTTGGACATAATGACTCAACTAAAATTATGGAAGGATTTGCATCCATCATAAATGAATCCAAAGTCACTGTCAATTTTGTTTTATCGGTGTTCAATACAAAACGTTTAACCGAGGTTAAATATTATGCAAAAGATAAGGCAACAAAGACTGAGAAACCTATGAAATTTATAGACAAACTAACCAGTTATTTCCCGTATATTACTGCGTGGAAATCATTAAAGGAGTTAGGGTTAAATAACATTGATGTACATTTGGACAATTTCGATGAACAAGAACTTACTTATGCTTGGGATGAACTGGTAGAAGATAATCAGCCAGTCATTTTTCCTAAAGGTGACCAGGTTAATATGTTTATCTCTGCCGCAGATATAGTTCTTGAACACATTCATCAGAGAATAATGGAATATAACATCCGTTTGGGGAATACAGAGATGTATACGCTTAATGAAGCTCATTTGGGTTTTAAAAAGTTTAAAGTGTTTTATAGTGGAAACAGAGATGTCAAGTATCTGGCACCATACTCAAGGAGAAAAGTTCCAATTAAGGAGCATCTTGTAAGGCCAATGATATATCTTCTGCCTGAAGGACTGATGGGAAAAGAAGAGAGAACTGTTATAGAGCATTCACCGTCTTTTCAGTATCTTCTCAGATTTGCCTCAGATAGAAATGGAGGATTAAAGTTCATATCTTTCGAAAAGGATGCCTACAACATCAGAGAAAATGACATTATAGTTTATTTTGGAGACCAGGGTAGGAAAAAAGCAGAATATCTCAAAAAGGAACTTAGGTATCCCATTGAAATATTCCATGTTTTAGAAATCATCAAAAGCTATGAGACTACGGGGGTGTAAAGTCTCAGTTATCATGACATAACCAAAATCCTTATATATCATTACCCTTCAATACCCCATTGAGGGTACACTCTCAGGAGGGAGTGTACCCGTTATCTGATCTCATATCTTATAGTTTTTTCTCTTTTATGATCTTAACTTTACAGTTGTCTTTTTGAGTTTTTAGTGTTAGCAGGTATTCTATGCGTGTTTCTTCATCTAAACAACTAATTGACAAGTGATTAATCCTTTTCAAAGAGCTTTTTGAACCATTTTGGACTTTCAGTTACAGGTGTTTCTCCTTACTAAGTCCCCCAAGATCTCCAAACACTTTCAACCTCTTTCTTCAAAAACACTGCTTAATATTTTTACATGTTCTCTTTAAACGCTTCATATGGGCGGTGACATTTTCTTTTTCAAGCCTCACCCTGAAGGGTGAGGGTTCAAGTGTAATCTTCCACTGGCGAAACTTTTTAATTGAGTAAGTGGTAAATGAAGATTCGGTGTAGCCAAATGAAAGCTCTAATTTTGTCCGGTGGTCATGGTACGAGATTGAGGCCTTTGACTTATTCTCAGCAGAAGCAGCTTATACCAGTTGCGAACAAGCCAGTTCTCTTTTATGCGATTGAAGATGTCATAGAGGCGGGAATTCATGACATTGGAATCATTGTTGGGCCCAACAAGGATCAGGTGATTGAAGCCGTAAAAAGCGTCGATTGGGATGCGGATATTGAGTTCATTTATCAGGGGGAGCCCCTCGGACTGGCCCATGCGATAAAGGTTGCAAGGGATTATCTCGGTGATGACGATTTTGTGATGTATCTTGGTGATAATATACTCAGAGAGGGCATTG
>JAGGSY010000076.1 GCA_021158845.1 Caldisericia bacterium | reverse complement strand
GCATTATTAAAGGCAATTTTAACTTCTAAGATAAAATCTGAAAGATTTTTGTTATATATAGGGTTTAAGAATATAGATGTATCGTCATTTCCTGCTGCCGCCGAATGGTCAAGCCAAGTGTAACGATTTGGTGTATCCCAAACATCTATCCCCCACCACCAATTCGCATGAGTTAGAGTATATACATCATAAACCAAAATCCACCTTGCAGGGGGAATTCTTGTGGTGGGATGATTCACTGGAGGTATTCTTGAACCAGCATCGAAGCCACAATCATCATCACTATCTTTAACATAGGTTCCAAGACCATGGCTGTAACCTTTGTAAATTGTATTTCCGTACATATCCTTTGGAAGTATAGAGAAGGTAGTGTGATTTCCAAAGGATGCAACAGTATCTCCTGATGGAAAATGATTTGACTCAACAAAGGCAGGATCAGGATAAATTTCCATATGATCAAATACTCCTGGTCTTACAAAAACAGAGAATTCATTAAAAGTATGTTTGTTTGTTTGAACCTTTATTTTGTAAAATCCAGACCTTGTTGGATTCTTTATCCCTGCTTGAGGAAGAATTGTAAGAGTGTGATCAATATCCTTGGGTACATTGATGGAAGTTATGATGGCAATTTTTCTGTTCATTAAATCAACCTGCACATCGCTTATGTTGTTACTTCCATCAATTAACACTGCTGTTGTAGGAATTGCAGAGGGAAGTGTAAACTCCTTGTTAATATCACCACCTAAATCCTGTGGGAAAATTATCTGTATATTATCGGAATTAGCAAAAAGATCAGGATCAGAAAGATTAAATTTGATATCAATTCTTGTTATCTCCCCCACTGTATCTGGTGTAAGAGTAATATCCTTAATAGTAACCGACCCAGCAAGGGTAGCTCCAAAACTTATGGGGATTCTTGGAAGGAATGTAAACACCAGCATCAACACCATTAAAATACTTAAAAATTTCCTCATACCTTCCACTCCTTTCTTTTTTTCTTTCTTCATTATTCTTCTCCTTTACCACCTCTTTTAAAATTTTATTTTATTATATATTAAACCTTCTTCTCCTCCAAATTAATATTGTAATCTCTTATCTTATTAAACAAAGATTTCCTTGAAATACCAAGTATTTTAGCCGCTTTAGTCTTGTTCCCTCCTGTCTTCTTTAAAGCCTTAATTATCATCTCCTTCTCCAGACGAGCAATGGCTTCTGTTAAAGGAACAATATCCTCATCGCCTTCTAAATCATTTGATTCCACCGTTTCAGATTTGTTCCTCTTTATGCTTTTGGGGAGGTGTTCTGGAAGTATAACTGACCCTTGAGTTACAACAATAGCATGAGCAATGCTGTTTTCCAGTTCCCTTATATTACCAGGCCAGTTGTAATCCATAAAAATTTCCATAACCTCAGGTGATACACCAGTAACAACCTTCCCATACTTGTGTGAGTACTTATAAATAAAATACTCAACCAAATCTGGTATATCCTCTTTCCTTTCTCTAAGGGGTGGAAGGTGAATTGTAAAAACATTTAACCTGTAGTATAGATCCTCTCTAAATTTTTTCTCCTCCACAAGCTTTAGAAGGTCTTGATTTGTGGCAGCAATCACCCTTGCATTTGTAAATATTGTCTCCTTCCCTCCAACCCTCTCAAAGGTTTTTTCCTGAAGAACCCGAAGTATCTTTGCCTGAAGAGAGAGTGACATATCTCCAATCTCATCCAGAAAGATGGTCCCATCCTTTGCCTGCTCAAATTTACCAATTCTTCGCTCCTTGGCATCAGTAAATGCCCCCTTCTCATGACCAAAAAGCTCAGATTCAAGAAGTCCCTCTGGTATAGCAGCACAATTAACGGTAACAAAAGGTTTGTTTCTCCTTGAAGAATTCATATATATGCTTCTTGCAACTAACTCTTTTCCTGTACCACTCTCACCAAGAATAAGAACAGTAACATCACTTGATGCTGCTCTCCCTATCTGTTTATAAATATCCTGCATCTTCTGACTTTTCCCTATAAGTCCCTGTGTGATAAACTCATCCTCACCAAACTGAGTTGTTTTTGCCTTCTCTGAAAGTTTTTTAAGTTGAATTGCCTTTTCAATAGTAACCTTTATCTCCTCAAGATCAAGGGGCTTTGTGACATAGTCATACGCACCTTCCTTCATGGCTTGAATTGCCGTACTGGATGAGCCATAGGCAGTCATCATAATGACTGGGAGATCCTTATCAATTTCCTTTATCTTTAAGAAAGCCTCCATACCAATCCATCACCGGCATTTTTATATCCATAAGGACAACATCTGGATAAATTTCCTAACCTTCTTTATAGCTTCCTTCCCATTCTTTGCCTTGAATACAAAATAATCATCCTTCAATGCCTCATTGAGAAAGTTTAAGATATTTTCCTCATCGTCAACTACAAGAACACTGAATTTATTAACCTTTTTATTCATACCCAAATTATACCACTATTTAATAGGAATGTAGACAAAAAACGTTGTCCCATCCTTGTTTGAGTTAAACCATATCCTGCCATCATGCATCTCCACTATCTTTTGAGATATTGGAAGACCCAGTCCTGTTCCCTTCTCCTTCGTGGTAAAAAAGGGCATAAATATCTTTTCCCTATCCTCCTCTTTTATACCAAAACCAAAATCCTTTACCTCTATAAGTATACCACTCTGCGCCTTCTTTGTCCTTATAACTATTTTACTGTTAAACTCAGAGGCATCTATGGCATTAAGAATAAGGTTTATAAATACCTGCTCCATCTGTTTCGGGTCAAAGGAGAATCTTGGATCATACTCAAAATCTATATGAACCTTTATATTTTTCTCCTTCAACTTCTCATTAAGCAAAGATAGTGAATCTCTTATAACCTTTGAAATGTTTGTCATAATTTTGTTTGGGGGAGAGGGTCTTCCATACATAAGTAGATCCTTTAGAATGTTCTCAAGTCTTTTCACCTCTGAGAGTATTGTTTTTATATACCTCTCCTCATCCCCACCCTTCCCTTCAAGTCTCTTTTCAAGAATTTGGGCAAAACCTTTTATGGATGTTAGAGGGTTTCTAATCTCATGGGCAACACCTGTGGTGAACATTCCAAGAGTCTTTAAAGCTTCAGTCCTTCTCTTCTCCTCCAGTAATTTTACCTCCTCAGTTACATCCTCCACACTTATCAATAGATCATCTCCATTAAATGGAGTGGAGAATATATGAAATATCTTCTCATTACCCCCAATCTTTATTTTCTTCTCTCTGAATTTTCCACCACCCTTTACAGTTTCAACAATCTCTTTTAAATGGGGAAAAAGAGTGTATCTCTTCCCTATAACATCTTTTTTTCTTACTCCAAGAAGTTCCTCACAAGCTCTATTAAATTCCTTAACTATCCCATCCCTTGAAACGATGAGAACGCCAGAAGCTATGGTCTCAAGGATCTTTTCAGAGTTGCTCCTTGATACAAGAAGAGATGTGGATAAATCATTTATTGCCCTACTTATCTCTCCTATCTCTCCACTCATTACAGGAAGTTTATAGGACAGATCAGATTTTAGATTTTCAAGGCCCGTCTTTATAATGGTAACCTTTTTTACAAACATCAAAGATATATAAATGGCTAAAATTCCTGATATAAGTAGAACCACAAGTATTATATTTCTCTCTTTGGCTTTTAAAGATTCTATCTCAGATAGCACAAGATCCTTTGGTTCCTCAACCCAAACAAATCCTGCTTTCTTACCGTTTTCATATACAGGAAAAACCACCCTTATCTTCTCGCTGTCCTTTGACTTTGATTCTTGAACGGCAAGGGGTCTGTTGAAATCATCCCCATATATAAAGAAACCAACACCTATCTCTTCATTCTCCTCATGAATTGGTTTCGTGTAATCAAAGAGTGCCGTTTCAAGCTGTGTCTTCTTAATTACATCTAAATCTGTGTTAAGTAAATCCGCCTGTACCTTCAGTTTTTCACTAACTCTATTGTAGGAGGAAACAAGTTGCCTTCCTATGGTTGAAAGCTTCTCTTCCTCTGCCTTCCAGAATTTAGTCTCTGTCTCTTTAATAAGAAGTGAACCAAGAGAAAGGGTGGTTACTATCACAACAATTAAAAAGGTGAAGGCAACTTGAAACCTCAAAGAGCTAAAAAATTTCATTACTTCTCAAATATCCTCTTTAACTTTATCCAATCCTCTGTTACCACCTTTGTCTTTCCAACAGCATCCTTTAGTGGAACAGATGTAATTACTCCATTCTTCATGGTAGCCATCCTACCAAACTCACCATCCTTAACCATCTCTACGGCTTTAACACCAAGCCTTATGGTAAGTATTCTATCAAAGAGAGTGGGGGAACCACCTCGCTGAATATGACCAATTTGAACGGACCTTGTCTGAATTCCAGTCTTCTCCTTTATAACCCTGGCAATGTAGCTTCCAACCCCTTTCTCCTGCAGTAATTTATGTCCAAAGGCATCCACTTCATGAGACTCATCTTTGCCTACATCAACTCCCTCAGATACACAAACAACGGCATAATTTTTTCTCTCAAAGGCTTTCTTTACCTTTTCAATCAACTCATCCTCATTGTACTTTTCTTCTGGAAGAAGGGTGTAATCTGCTGCTCCACCAAGACCTGTGAATAGGGCAACCCAACCTGCATGTCTTCCCATTACTTCAAGAACTATTATCCTCTTCATTGCCTTTGCAGTATCTCTAAGTCTCTCGATGGCATCCATAGATACTGTAGCAGAGGAATCAAATCCAAATGTGTAGTCTGTTTCTGATATATCATTATCCATTGTTTTGGGAACACCAATAGTCTTTATATTATGCTCTTCATACAAACGGGATGCAACACCAAGAGTATCGTCTCCACCTATTGCAATAAGGGCTTCAATGTTTTCCTTTCTCAAAGTTTCTTTTATTTTCTCAACTCCGTTTTCCACTTTAAAAGGATTGGTTCTTGAGGAATAAAGGATTGTGCCTCCAAGAGGCATGATCTCCTCAACCATCTCCCTTGAAAGAAGAATCCCCTCATCATCTATAACTCCCTTCCAGCCATTTAAAAAACCAAAAACACTGTAACCGAAGTCAAGACTCCTCATAAAAATTGCCCTTATGGTGGAGTTTAAACCAGGACAATCTCCACCACCTGTTAGAATACCTATTCTCATAACACTCCTCCTTTAAGCAAAAATCTCCTCTTTATACCAGAAATTCTCCTCTCCTAAAAGTTTCTTAAGTTCAGTTATTAAATCAGGAGTTACTTTTATAAAATGTTCTTTTTCAAGTTCCATCTCAAGCCTCTTTCCATTTAACACAAGGTATATTGTTACAGGATCATTCCCTTTATGTTTTTCAAAGAATTCACGGAGAGAATTTAGAAATTCATCATTAATGTTTTTCTTTTTTAGTTTAAGGTATAGGTGGAACCCTCTCTTTTCTACATCCTTCAACTTCTCCTCCAACTCTTTTTTCGTAAGAAACTCTAAAACCTTCAAAACTCTTACTGAGACTCTATCATTTTCAATTCTATACTCTCCCTCAATTCTTATGACACCTTCTTTCCTCAAGAAGTTCTCTACCTCTGAAGCAACAGGATTGAATGCCACTATGGAGATTTTACCACTTTCATCCTCCAAGATAAATTTTAATACCACATCCCCCCTCTTTGTTTTATAGTGTCTAAAACTGGTTATGGCACCAATTAACTTAACATTGCTTCCACTCTCCACATCTGATAAGTTTGAAATTTTTATCTCATTCTTCCTCATCTTTTCTATATAGTTTTTGAGGGGATGTCCTGAAAAATAGAAACCAAAAGCTTCCTTTTCCCAATCAAGTATCTTTCCCTTTGAAACCTTCCTTTTCTTTAAAGGTTCAGAAAAAAGCATGGGTTTTTTCTTTTCATCCCCCTTTAATTCCTCCAGAAGAAGTGCTCTATCTTTATTTAAACTATCAAAGGCACCTGCCTTTATAAGGGATTCAATAACCTTTTTATTGATCTTTCCACTCTTACATCTTGTAAGAAAATCATAGAAGGATCTATACTTTCCCTTTTCTCTCTCATCAACAATTATTCTTGCGGCACTCTCTCCAACATTCTTAATGGCTGAAAATCCAAACCTTATTGCATCACCCTCAATTTTAAAGTATATACCGCTCTTATTTATATCTGGAGGAAGAACCTTTATTCCCATACTCTCAGCTTCTTTTATATAAACCTCCTCCTTATCCTCATTTCCAGAAACAGATGTAAGAAGAGCAGTAAAGAATTCTTTCGGATAATGTGCCTTAAGGTATGCAGTTTGATAAGATATTGTAGCATAAGCAGTGCTGTGAGA
>JAGGSY010000075.1 GCA_021158845.1 Caldisericia bacterium | reverse complement strand
ATACAATGTTGGAGATAGAGATTTGATCAAGAAGATTATTTATGAGAATCTCTATTAAATCTTTCTGCTGAGGTAATCTTCTATTTTCTTCCAGAGTTCAGTTATTATTTTTTTGGCTTTACTATCCTTTTCATAGATGACCACAGGTTTTCCCATTTTTAAGGATTCTACAACCACTGGATCAAAGGGTATCTCTCCAAGAAATATGGCGCCTTCTTCTATTGATTTTCTTTTTATTTTTTCTGACATTTCAGGGTTCAAGTCAGATTTGTTTATTATAATGAATGGTTTTATTTTAAAGTGGTGGAACAATTCCATCAATCTCTCTAAGTCTGAGAGTCCAGATTCTGTGGGTTCAGTAACCCCAACTGCATATTTTAATCCAGAGAGGGTGGAATTTACAGGGCAGCCAATCCCTGGAGGTCCATCTACTATGATATAGTCCACTTTTTCTTTCTGTGCATAGTATCTTGCAACATTTCTTATTATTGCCACAAGTTTTCCAGAATTTTCCTCTCCAACACCTAAAATACCATGAACCATTTTTCCATAAGGTGTTTCTGATACAAAATACTCACCAGCTTTATTCTCTCTCATCTCTATTACTTTAACTGGGCATTGAGTAAAACAGACCTCACAACCTTCACACAGGGCAGTATCCACAACATAATCTGGTGAGATTGCATCAAATCTACAGACATCTATACAAACTCCACATTCTATGCACGAATCTTTATTTATGTAAGCTTTTTTCATGCCAAAGAAGTCCTTTTTGATATTAACCTTTGGTTTTAAAAGGAGGTGTAAATCAGGTGCATCAACATCACAATCTGCGATTATCTTATTCTTTGCAAGAACCGAGAAAGATGCAGATACAGTAGTTTTCCCTGTTCCTCCCTTTCCACTCACTATGGCAAGTTCAATCATTTACTTCCTCCAGAATTTGGTTGTATAGGTTTAGGAATATATCTTCCCACTCTTTATCAATTTCAGATAGAGTTTTTCCCTTTGAGTAGCTTTCAGCTATTCTTCTTTCAAAAGGAATTTTTAACAAAACTTTAATGTTTTCTTTTTTAAGATACTCATAAAGTTCATCAAATCCTTCCATTTCTTTATTAATAATTACTCCAAATTTCTTGTTTAAACCTTTAACCACTCCCACTGCAATTCTTAGGTCAAAAAGACCAAAGGGTGTAGGTTCGGTAATGAGTATTATGTAATCTCCACCTTTTGATGCCTCAACCATTGGACAGGAAGCTCCTGGGGGTGAGTCATATATTAGTATCTCTCCATCTCTTATATCTTCCAGGGATTTTTTCTTTACAATTCTTATGGCACTTGTTGTTGTAACTTCTGATATATTTAATTTCCCTTCAAAGAACTTTAAATTTTCTCTTTTCCCATATGTCAGAGTTCCTATTTCTCTTGGCACTTCAAACATCGCTTTTTCAGGACAATTCAGTACGCAGTTACCACAACTCTTACAGAGTTCAGGAAAAATCTTAACCTCATTGTTAAAGGAAAGGACCGCTATTGCATTGTAGGCACAGACCTCCTGACATACACCGCAGAAGTTACACTTGTCATAATCCACCTTTGGAAAAGGAAGAGTTATAGGCTCTTTTTTTTGTATATCAGGTTTGATGAAAATATATCCATTAGGCTCTTCTACATCAAGGTCTATGTAGGTTGTTGGGTATTTTTTGGATAAAGAAAGGGCAAGGGAAGTGGAAATTAGAGTTTTCCCTGTTCCTCCCTTGCCCGATGTGACTGTAATTTTCATCTATTTTCTTTAATCTCTTTTAAGAGTTTCTTTATCTCTTCAATCTCTTTTTTTAGATCATCCAGTTCATTTTTAAGAGAATGAATTTCATGTGCAGGGGGAACTGGTGGGGGTCCCATGGGTTCAATCCTTCTTGGAGCTTCATAGGATGGTTGCGCACCACTTTTTGCCATCTCTACAGCATCTTTTACTTTTGTACCAGGGGGAACTCTTATCAATTCAATTCCTGCACTGGATAAAATTCCTGCACTATTGGGACCAAAGTCACCACTTACGATTTTTCTTACACCCTTACTGATAATAAACTGAGCTGCTTGAATACCTGCTCCCTGTGCTGCCATGGCAAACTGATTTGGGATAGCTTCAAAGTCCATGGTGTCAGTTTCAACAATTATAAAGTATGCACATCTCCCAAATCTTGGATCAATCTCTGACTCAAGAGTCTTTCCTGTTGATGTTATTGCTATTCTCATAGTTATCTCCTTTTTAGTTCTTCTATTAGTTTTTTAATTGTATTAATTTCTCCTTTTAAATTTTGTATTTCATTTCTTATATTATCTATGTCAGGTGAATAAGATTCATAGTATGGTGAATATGAATACCTATAATAGCTGGATGGGTAGTATCCATAGCCGTAGTAAGGATAACTCCATCTCCAGCCTCTGGGAAGTCCTGTCCAGGGGCAATAGCCAAGGGTTGCTCCCCATCCAAATCCTCTTCCAAATCTCCAGCCTCTACCGAAGCCTCCACCAAATCTCCACATTGTCTCTCACCTCCTTTCTACTATCAGTATAATAAATTGAAAAAAATTGTCAATATTTGTTCCTTTCCAAAAGTTTCCTTATTATAAAGGAAGCAACATCAATTCCCTTTGTTCCTCTTCCAAAGGCAGCATCAATTCCACACTCCTCCTTTATCTCATCTGATAGTTGAGTTCCTCCTCCAATTATCAATAGTTTATCCCTCACACCTTTCTCTATTGCTATTTGGTTTAATTTTTTGAGGTTAATCCTGTGCACATTACCATGAGTTACTGTGGTTGAGGCAAGGACTACCTTTGCTCCTACTTCAATTGCAGCATCAATAACCTTTTTAGGAGGAACACTTGTTCCAAGATATATCACTTTAAATCCCCATTTCTCAATTCCTCCATGCTTTATATCAATTATCTCCTTAAGACCCACATTGTGTTCATCCTCGCCAAGAGTTGCAGCAACACACTTTATTCCGCCAAGTTCCTTAACCTTTTCTCTTATAACTTCATCTGAAAGGGGTTTTATTTTTTCTTTCACCTTTATCTCACTTTCCCTTATAAAGAATGGAACCTCTCCTTTGACCTCTATGTAGCTTCCCTCTGCTGGATGAAGGACCTGTTCATGGACAACTTCAACATTTTTCAATCCAAGCCTTTTTGCAATCTCCTCTGCTGCATAAGGTGCTTTTTCAGAGTCAATGGGGATAAACATTGATAAAAGAATGATTCCATCATTCTTCCACTGGACCTCTGGTCTAAAAAGTCCTTCTTTTTCGTACTTCTCCTGTTCTTTAAGCCTTATGTTTACATTATCTGTTGGATCAAGTTCATCAATGTAAACTATTTTCTCCCTTTTACAGAGGGTACAACCATTTATCAAATCACATGGTTTCTCAATCCCTTCTGGTAAATTGTTGTAGCCAAAATGATGACAGACTGGAGCAAGATAATCTTCCTCCCTTTTAACAACAGTTCCTGCCTCATCTCCCTCATCTATTGGCCTTTTTATTCCATCTCCTACTCTCTCTGGATACATACCTGAATCAACAAAAAAACCTTCTTCCAATGCTTTGAAGTATCCACCAATCTCAATAATTTCCTCAAGGAAGAGTACAGCTCTTTCAATGAGCTCCCTAACCTTTTTCTTCATGTATCCATTCTCTCTTATCTTTAAAACTTTCTTTATTCCATCTGAAGCAATGAGAGTTTGCTTTGCAGTATTTATTGCATTAATTGAGTTGTAATGCCATGGAACATTTCTTCCCTCATCTGGTGTTATGGTGGATTGTACATCTACAGATGTTAACCTTGATATAAGTGTATTTAATGTGTGATTTACAGTTGCCTCTCTTGTATCAGACTCAATGTATTTTGTGTTCATTTGAGCTCTAAATCTGAAACCCTTAAATACCTTCCTTAAGGCTACAGCATAGGGTATATCCAGTCTTAATGAGGGCCATGGAGGAGCATCTGGTGGAACTGTGGAGAGTGCAATTAATTCTTTCTTCATTCCTACCTTCAGAGAGAAAAGAGAATTTATTGCATGCTGCACAAATAGTTCTGGCATGACTTTAAAACCATACTTTGCAGTTGCATTTGCGTTGTGGGCACCATCAATCTGTAGCATATTTGCGCTTGCCATTATTCTTTTTGCTACTGCGGCATCAACAAAGGATCTAACTGGATTTATATTCCTGTAGAGGATGTTGTATTGTGGGTCTTGATGGGCACCATTAACCCCTTCCTCTGCAAACAAAACTGCAATCTCTGGACCTGCAATGCCAGAAACATAGGAGTGAAAATTTATAGGTCTTCCAACCTCATCTTCTATTAAATCAAGTGCCTTCCTTGTTGCTCTTATCTGTTTTCTTGTAATGGGTATTCCTCCCACACCTTCGGGGGTGCCTTCAATAAGTCCATCAAAATGACTCTGACCAAGAGTTCTTATCACCATTATATGATCTGCACCATGCCATGCAGCCATCCTCATCCTTCTTATATCATCCTCAAACCTCCCAGAGGCAATTTCTACTGTTACAATGCAGTCAGGTTGAGGATCTATATAATCCATCTGGCGTGAAGCTGGAAGGGGTATACTTTTCTTTAGTGGTTTACTTGTTTCAAAGTATGTGTGCATCCCTATCTTTTGCTCTGGAATTTTCTCTCTCCATGTCCATCCATACCTTCTCGGTTTGTAATTTTCAAGACCCTTTAATATTTCTCTTATATCAATTTTTTTGTCTGGCTTTAGTTTCATATCTCCTCCGATAGTATTTAGTTATCTTATCCCAGCCAATCCCCTCTGATAATTCTTTTCCTGCCTTTAGATAATCCTTTTTACTTAATTCAGAATAGAGAAGAACAATTCTTCCAGCACCATGTCCAAGAAGATTCTCCTTTACCATTCTTTCAACTATCTTTTTTGCTTCAATACTTGAAAATCCCATACGGAGTAGGACACTTCTCTCAATGGAGGGAGAGGTGTGGGTTCTTGCAAGTTCAACAAGTGGATCAACAATTTTTTCTGTAAGTTTCCAGAAATACTTTATTAATTCCTCTTCGTTCATGTTCTTTAGATGTTCTCTTCTTTTCTCGTAATCATCTTTTCTATGCATTTATCTTTACTCCTTTCTCAGAGAGGAGTTTTTCAACAAAATCTTCCTTATCTTTCACCTCTTCCTTTAAAAACCCTAGCTCTTTGGATGAGATTTCATCTATTCCTTTCAATCTATGCTTAAGATAGGACCTTTTAATATCTTCCATTGGGTATTCCTCAAAACCAAGTTCTTTCACATCCTCTGGAATAACAATTTTCTTTCCAGGAATGTTATCTCTTGGATTTCCAATACTTACCTCAATTCCCATCTTTTCAGCAAAGGTTAGTTGAGCAAAGGGATGTTTTCCAGCGCCTGTGTATTCTGTTTCCTGAACCACTATTATTTTGTCCTCGGGAAGTTCTCTTGCAAAAGGTATTGCTGCTGAGAGAGATGTATTTCCGGCAGGTCCTCTCTCTATTCCCTCAATCTGTGCTAAAAGAATTGTTGTGTAAAAGACCTCTCCTTGAGAGACAAGGAGGTATCTGTCCATATATCTAAGCGGTCTTGCTGCATTTATTGGTACATCCACTCTATCTGGATTTATTGCAAAGGGTACACCAAAACCTGTATGACCGGTTGTAAAAGATTTCCTATTGAAGTCATGATCGCTTGCCATATGAAGTCCTCTTAAGTCCACTGAAACTCCGATAACCTTTGTATCTTTACACCCTGCCTCTATCAGACCTCTTGCAGTTCCTGTTACATTTCCACCCCCTGCATGAGTTACAAGAACATAGTCTGGACATTTTCCATATCTTTCCTTCACCTCAATGCCTATCTCATAACCCAATGTTTCAATCCCTTTTATTCCATAAGGAGTGTAGAGTGATGCGTTAAAATAACCAGTTTCGTCAAGGAGGACAAGAGCCCAATAGAATAGTTCTGGTCCAACAGTGAGTTGCCACACTTCTGCTCCATAAGCTTCACACTTCCTTCCCTTCTCCAGTATTTCAGGTTGACCAATTCCTTTTGAGTCAAATACCTCTTGAACAATTATACATTTCAAATTTCTCTGTGCCGCCTGAGATGCAACTGCAGCTCCATAGTTTCCACTTGTCTCTGCAATAACACCTTCATAACCCTTTTTCTTTGCCTCATACACCGATAGAGCAGCTCTTCTTGATTTAAAGGATCCTGAGGCGTTTGCTGCTTCATCTTTCAAAAGAATCTTTGCTCCAAAACCCTTTCTTGATATTTTTTTAATAATCCTGTTCAAATTTTTCAATTCATACAATGGTGTATTACCTACCTTTGTTTCCTTGAGTATCTTTCCCGCATCTTCTATAGAGTATCCAATGGAACTCATCAATTCCTCATAGTCAATCCCAATTTTTCCAAATCTGAATTTCTCGTAGTCAAGTCCTCCAAGACATTTCTTCATAATTTCTGGACTTTTTCTCATAAACTCTTCAACTTTCCCCATTCTTCTCCTCCAGATATTTTTCTCTAATCTTCTTCCCGATATCAATCAATTCTCTTATTGGTTTACCAAAGTTGTGCCTGTAAGGGGGTGAAACTGAGATAAGAATTCCCTTTACTTTTCTTCCAATGGGTGTTTCAATTTCAACACTATCTCCAATGTTTGCATCATGTAGTAAGTATCCTCTCACCTTTGCTTCAAAGGGAAGGTTTTTTGTGTCTTCTGGTAAATGTTCAGCCCTTTCCTCTGGTTTAAGTAAAACCAGTTTTATTTCAACATATTCTCCTTTTCTTGCCATATCCCCTCCTTTTTCTTTTTTCACCTCTACCAGTATATAAAAAAGAAATCAGCCTGTCAAACAGGCTGATAGTGAAATCTTTGAATATTAAATTTTAAAAAACTTAAATTATGGATTTAAACCTCAACTATGCTGCTAAATCTTCTCCTCCATCTACCCTTATTACATTCCCCGTCATCCAGTATAGATTTTTATCTGTTAAAGCAGCTATAGCTTTTCCAATATCTTCTGGAGTTGTAAGTCTCTTACTTGGATTTTTAATCTTTGCAAGTTTTATAAGTTCTTCATTGCCGGGAATCTTTCTTAATGCTGGAGTGTCTGTAACTCCAGCTTTTATTGCGTTGGCAGTTATACCGAATGGTGCGAGTTCATAGGCAAGCTGTCTTATGTAGGATTCTATGGCAGCCTTTGCTGCTGAAACTGCCCCATAGTATGGGAATACCCTTTCATCTCCAGAGCTTACCATGGCAAAGATCCTTCCTCCATTTTTAAATAGACCTCTGTAAAATATCTCTTGAACCCAATAAACAAGCTGGTTTGCCATAACATCAAGTGTCATCTCAAGTTGCTTTTGAGTTAAAGCTTCCTCTTTTTTCTCAGCTATTAGTTTTCTCAGTGTTCCAAAGGCGAGGGAATGCATCACTACAAAAATGGAGTTCTCCTCACTATCATTTTTGAATCTCTCCTCAATTCTATCCAATACATACTTTCTGTTGTTTGGGTCCGCTGCGTTGAGATTAAAAAATTCTAATTCCACCCCCTGCTCTTTTATTCTGTTCATCACTTCCTCTACCTTCGGTATGTTTGCCTTTCTATCAAAATGCACACCAAAAATGTTGAATCCCTTTTTTGCAAGCTCAATACTTGTAGCAGCACCGAAACCACTGGAAGAACCAAGAATAAGCGCCCACTCCTTCATATGCACCTCCTTTCTCTAAAATAAAAGAGACTTTTTGAGCGAGACTTGTTACACCTTAGGGTTTTCTTCTCCTAAGGAAAGGAGGAAACATTCCTCTCCTTGAAGGTTCTGATTGGTTTTTAATCGTTGAAGCTTCATTGTGTTGAGATTTAAAGAGTAGAGGAGTGATGAAGAAGTAGATGAGAAAGATAAGGATCAATATTAGAACCTCTCTCCTTTTAAGACCATAAAGGACTGATATGCCAAAGATAATTAGAATAATTGACCATATGTAAAAGATGTCCACCCTACTTAGAAGAGCAAAAAGGTATGGTGAAGCTTTATCTGATAGAATTACTGAGATACCTCTTCCTCTACCAGGAAGACCTACTATCGCTCTTATGAGAAGGATGAGAGAGTTAGGAAGATAACCGTAGAGAATTACAGAAAAAAGATTTTTATATTTTTCTCTTTTACCTAAAATAAGAATTGCTATTACAAAAACAATCCAAAGGAAGAGGAGTTCAAAAAGTACACCTATAATAGATGCAAAGCTTGATATAAATATTAGGAGTCCCTTATTTACCGGGATGTTTAATTTTGCTGACATCATACTAACACTTCTTAATGTGGATATAACTTGAACAGTAATAATTGTAATAAGCGGATACAGGTAATCAGGTTTGTCTTTAACTCTTTCAAAGACTCTTCTTGGTCTTATAAAGATGTAGATAAGGTTTAGTAAATCCTTCATATTTTCCTCCTTTACTCATATCTTAGCGCTTCAACAGGTTTTAAGTTTGCTGCTCTATAGGATGGGACTAATCCTGCGATGAGGCCCACCACTGTTGCAAACACTATAGCGAAAATTATGAGCCACAAGGGAGCAGAGACTTTAAGAGTTGCACCAGATAACATGGTTGATGAGAAGAGGGTTATAAGACTGTTTAGTAAGAAAGAAAGGAGGATTCCACCTATTCCACCAAGAAAACCTAAAGCAGCTGCTTCAGAGAGAAACATCCAGAGTATATCTGTATTTGACGCTCCGATTGCCTTCATTATTCCAATCTGTCTTGTTCTTTCATATATGGACATTGTCATTGTATTTACAATACCTATTCCTGCAACGAGGAGTGATATACCTGCAATTCCTGCAAGTATAAATTGTAAAATCTTAAAGACAGTGGAGATTGAATTGATAATGCTCTGGATAGAGAATACAACAAATCCCATGTCTTCTATCTTTTCAGTAACTTTATTTACAGTGTCAACATCCTTTACCTTTACAATAACCCTGTTGTATCCAGTAATTTCTGGTTTTATTGTTCTTCCTGTTCTCCATTCATTTACACTTATCACGGTATTAATAGGTGCATACACGCTGTAATCATCCTGCGTCCCTTTTTCTTTTAATACTCCTACAATCCTGAAGATATAGGTTTTCTTTTCCATTTTTTCATTAACTATTCTTTTGACTGTAACCTTGAACATTTTTCCTAAGGGATTTATCGTTTCTGATTTACCAGTTTTTGGATTGTAGAAGGTCTCTCCAAATTTAGATCCAACCACCACTGCATATCTATCACTTTTTGTAATATACCTTCCCTTTTCAAGTTCTCCAGCTATCTTCTCTATCTCCTTTGGCTCAATTCCTGTAAAACTTACACTGCTTTCAAGTCTTCCCACCTTTACAATCACATCAGGAAAGGTGTACACAGGAGAGAGAGCCTCTATGCCTTCAATTTTCCTAATCTTGTCAATTGCATCTTCATCAAGTATCTTTATCTCTTCTGTTTTTCTTGGAGCAAACGGGCCTAACCTTAAGTTACTTGGATAGACACTAATGATAGTTAAATCTCCTACAGATTCAAACTGGGATGTTACACTTGTTTGCATGGCAATTCCAATAGATACAAGGGTTATTATTGCAGCAACACCAATTAGAACCCCCAACGATGTAAGAGTAGTTCTTGTCTTTGATCTCTTTAGATTTCTAACCACAATGGAAACTGTGTCTGAGAATCTCATTTTTATTTACCCAAACCAAGAAGTGAAAGGATAAATCTCCATATTTTTTGCCAGAAGGTCAATTTCTCCTCCTCTTTTTCCTCTTCAATTTGTTTCTTTACAACAGTAATCTTCAGGGGTTTTCTCTCCTTATGAATCTCGTTGGAATCATCTACATACTGCACAACTATCTCTCCCTCATATGTTCCTGGCTCTTTTATATTTCCCTCAAACTCATATGTATCAAAATTCCCAACATCAAGGGTTCCTATGTAGTAATCTCCACCTTTTATGGGTAAACCTTTTAAGAATACAACTATTCCCTTTACAGGGAAATTTCCTGTATTTCCTATATCACAGGAGATAACAAAATTCTCACCCTCTTTGACTTCGTCTGGATAAACAAGGTTAAATATTGAAATGAGAGGTTTTCTTAAGATTGTAACACCAATTGAAGCTGTAGTCTCATATCTATTTCCGTCTTTATCCTCATAATTTATGGTTAGTATTAGATTGTAGGCACCAGAATCTGCATCTGGAGATACAGAGAAAGAATAGATGGAGTTTATTCCACTGCCCGAAGACAGTTTTAGATATGTATTAATGTTGGAACTGTTGAGAGGAGAAAAGGGAAACAGGTTATTTGAACCTTCAACCCTGTCTATCTTTAATGTTATGTTATACGCTGTCTCCTTTGAGAAATTTAATACAGAGACACTTACCTTAATATTTCCTCCAGGAGTTACTTCGTATGGCACCACGCTAAAGGATGAAATAGATAGAGTAAGATTCTTTTGTGGCTCTTTTCTTGAGACTACAACACCTATTCTCTGTTCTTCCTTATAAAGTGTTGTATTTTCATATGTAATTTGTGTGAGGAAATTATAAACTCCTTCCTTTGCGTCATCTGCCACAGAGAAAGTTATACTCTTTGTGATTTCATTATCAGGTTCAATGGTTCCAAAGTAGATTGTGCTTCCTTTCTGGATAGGAGAGAATGGCGATAAATCATTGTTCATTCCTACACCTACAAATTCAAATTTAGTATTTTTAGCATCACTTTCTCCATTGTTGAGGAGGGTTATTTTAACATTGATCTTCTCTCCGGGTAATGCAACTTTCGGTTCCATAGAAATATCTTTAATTATAATGTTAGGTTCATCCTTTTCCTCCTTTTCTGAAACATAAATTCCCACCTTTTCAACCCTTGTATATTCTTTCAGGGAAAGGTCCTTAAAATAGATATTAAAAAGCAGATTGTAAGTTCTACTGGCAGCATCTTCATCAATATGAAGACTAAATACTACTTCCTTCTCATCTTTTGGGGTTATATCCCCTATATAAATAGTGCCTCCTCCTTCTACTAAAGAAAAGGGATACAATGAGTTTGTGCCTTCTATATTTTGAAGTGAAATTCTTACATCTTTTGCAGAACTCTCTCCAAAATTTTTAATACTTAAGGTAAGCTTGAAGTCATCACCTTGAATGAGCTTCTCTTTATCTATAGAAAACCTTGATAGGTAAACATCTGGTAGTTTTGATGTAATAAGTATGCCCACATTTTTCGTCTCCTTAAATGAATTACCCTCACTATCTTCGTATTCTATCTGAAAAACAATATTGTACAATGATGGTTCTACCTTCTTATCACTTCCAAAAACAAGGGTCTTCTCCACAGTATCACCATGCTCAAGTTTTTCTATATATATTGTACCTTCCTTTATAGGGGAGAAATATCTGAGGGAACCACTTCCCTCTATGTTTGATGGCGTTATTCTAATGTTTTTTGCATCTTTGTTCCCAAGATTTGAGATTCTAAAGGATATACTAAAACTTTCTCCGGGAAGAATTATTTCGGGATCAACTCTAAAGGATAGTATCTCAATATCTGGCTTGTTTGTTTTTTCACTCACCTTTATACCCACGATTTCTTGATCCTTATAAGTTACATGATTATTATCCTCATAGGAGAACTCTATAATAAAATTGTAGTTTCCACTTTTTATATTCTCATCAACAAGAAATTTCAAACTTACATTCTCTTCTCCATCTGCCTTTATTAAGTTTATATATGAGACATTTCCTCCACCATAAGGAGAAAAGAACATTAACGAGTTGCTTCCTTCAATCTTTGAAATTTCTACTCTAACATTGTTTGCGTCTTTTCCACCTATATTTTTAATTTTTAAATTTAGAGAGAAAATATCACCACCTTCTATATCCTTTGGTTCTGTCTCAAATGAATCTACTGTTAGAAGAGGTCTATTCTCAATGGATGGAGGAGAGACATCGATGCTTATAATTTCCTCTTCGGAGTATCCTCTCCTTCCCTCACTAAACCAGCTAACCATAATGTGAATTCTATAGATTCCTGTCTGTGCCAGTGGATCAACAAAAAACTCAAAATCTACCTTACTCTCATCAAGTGGCTCTATTTCTTCAATTTTTCTTGTATCTGTCTTATTCTTTGGATAGAAGGGTCCAAGATCATTTCTTCCCTCAACATTACTTACCTTTACAGTGATGTTCTCTGCTTTATCCTCACTGCTATTATTCTTTAGGGTAAGAGTTAATGTGAAATTTCCTCCTGGGTATATCTTTTCGGGATTTAACTTATAGCTGGATACCTCAATCTGTGGTTCAGAGTAAACCACGGAAATACCCATAATTAAACTCAAGATAATTGATAAAAGAATCAGTTTTTTCATTGTTTCCTCCTTAAAATTTCTATGTTTTCTATTTTTCCATCTCTTATATGTATAATCCTATCACCGAAATGCGCAACTTCAGGGTCATGAGTAACCATTACAATGGTTTTCCCAAAATCCCTGTTTACCTTTACTATCTCCTCCATAATTCTTCTTCCCGTTTTTGTATCAAGATTACCAGTTGGTTCATCAGCAAGAATTATCTCTGGATTATTTGCAAGGGCTCTTGCTATGCTGACTCTTTGTTGTTCACCTCCAGAGAGTTCACTTGGTCTGTGATGAAGTCTATCTCCAAGTCCTAAAGAGTGAAGAAGTTTTTCTGCTCTCCTCTTTCTTTCGTTCGGAGGGATATTATAAAATATCATGGGTAATTCCACATTCTCAATGGCTGTTAAAGTGGGTATTAAGTTGTAAGCTTGGAATACAAAACCAACATTTTTTCTCCTGAATATTGCGAGTTGGTTCTCATTTAAAGTTGAGAGATCTATTCCATTTATTAGAACTCTACCACCTGTAGGTTTTTGAAGTCCACCGATGAGATTGAGAAGTGTAGATTTTCCACTTCCAGAAGGTCCCATAATTACTGCAAACTCACCCCTTTTTATTTTTAAGTTAACTCCTCTTAATGCCGGAACAACCACTTTTCCAAGTAAATACTCCTCGGTAAGATTCTCTGTTATTATCACATATTCTTCCATATCACTTCCTTTCATAAATCTCAAACTAATATACAAAAAAATAATCCTTTTGTTTCAAATATTGAACATTGTTCACTATATAAGTATACTAAATTTTTGGAAATTTGTTTTAATTTATGGGGTAAATATTATTGTTATCTTCCTCTCTGCTCCATTCCATAAAACCTCTGCTCCAAAGGTTTCAGCCACAAACCTAAGTGGCACAAATGTTCTTCCATTTACAATCTTTGGAGCAACATCAAGTGTTATTCTTTCTCCATTAACAATAGCTATCTTACTTCCAATTTGAAGAACAATACTTATCTTCTTTGACTCAAGGTTTATAATAACTGTTTTTGTTTCACCAATCCAATCAACTTTGGCACCAAAACTTTCCGCTATGAATCTAATTGGAACAAGGGTTCTTCCATTTTCAATGAATGGAGGTGCATCAAGTAGGTAATCTTTTTCATTCATCTTTGCTTTTTTCTTTCCAATCCAGAGTTCTATTACAACTTTTCTTCCTTTCTCATATATAACTCTTCTTTTAACCTCTGCTGTATTCCCTGCAGAATCGTATGCCTTAACATCTATGATATTTTCACCCGGTTTGAGTTTAACAATCTTTGCAAATATTCCACTGCTTGATACAAGAACCTCCTCTCCATTTATCTCCACAGTGGCATCGCTTGAAGTTTTGCCTTTTACCATAATTGAATCTCTGTCTGTTTTGTAGTTATCTGGTATATCAACTTCAAGGGGAAGAGCTGGCTGTGTCAGTTTCTTTGTTAGATCATACTCAAGATAGTAGAAGGGTTCGTCATCGTTGGGATAGTAATCCCAGTTTTTATCCTCCTCTTCATACCAATAACCAACCCCAACCCAGTAGTTAAACTTGTCTGGATTACCAATTAAGATTCTTGGAAAACTCAACTCAACAATATTGGAATTTTTCTCTATCTTAAAGGTTTCAATCTCTTGATAATCCTGCCATCCATCGCTTGTGTATATGGCAACATAACACTTCATAATTCCTTCCTGATCTGGATAAACAGAGATAAAGAAATCCTCCCCCATTCCTTCTTCAAATCCAGTGTCAGGGTTCTGATCTGCATCTATGTCAATCTCAAAGAATACTCCATCTTTGAATGGATCTTCCCACCCTCTGTATGTTGTTATCTTGAAATAGACATTGGTTTCATCATGCATCATATACACATCTTTTAAGTCAAATTTTGTTCCTTCATCTATATCTCTACATTGATGTACCCATCCCTTCTTTCCAACAATCTGGTAAGTTGCAAAGTAGGAATTGTTTGGTGCCTGATCCACTATTGGAAATCTCTCTGGATCATTACTTGCTCCAACCCAGAAGTTTACAACTTTGGGATTTCCGATGGAATTCAAATTCACAGATAGTATTGCATAGTTCTTCCCAGATTCAAGTTCAAATTCAGATAGAGGACCAACCTCTCTCCAATCATTGTTCTCCCATCTGTAAAGAATTCCTGAAACATTTCCATACATGCCTCCAACAAATAGAGTATAGTCTTCTCCATTTCCTCCGTTTGGATAGAGGGGAACTCCTGTATTTGGATTGTTGTCCACATCCATCCTAACAATAAATCCAGTTCTTCTTGGATTCTCTATCCTGTTGTATGTTTCAACTTTAAAGTAAATTTTTCCATTTCCAACTTTTACATAAACCTTGCTTATATCAACTGGTTTGTTTACCCCTCTTGGAGATACAACGATAAGTTCCCAATCTATTGATGTCTCCCTCTTCACTTTAAACTTCCAGACATAATCTCTGTCAAGATTCTTTCCACTCTTGGATGTGATATCTTTTGTAAGATGGACTTCATAGGTTGCTCCTTCTTCAAGGGAAGAGGAAGGTGTAAAAATGGCTTTTCTTAAGGATTCATCGTAATTGATATCTCCCGCTACCCTTCTTGTTCCTTTAAGAATAAAGAATGTTTCCTCATTCAGCGTTTCCTTAATAACATCATCTGAAAAGGTTACATAGATAGATACATTTGAATCTACACTCATATCCTCCTTTGGGAAGTAATCTAAAACCCTAAGGGTTTTAGAGATTTCCTTGAAGGTAAATTTCTCATAGTATCCCTGATTATCATTGGGATAGTAATCAAATTCATCATTAATTGCATCGTATATTCCAACCCAGTAGTTAAAACTGCTAAGTTCAAAATACTTCCTTGAAATGGTGAATGTGGCAACATTTGAGTTTTCCTCTATTGAGCAATTCAATACATCTTCAACATGCTTCCATGTTTTCGTCTCCCCGTCCCATCTGTTTATATCATGGTAAAATTCTCCCTCGTATGTTCCAATCCATACAACATAATCTTCTCCATTTCCTTTATCACTCTCCCCTTTACCTGTGTTTGGATTCATATCCACATCCAGAAAGAGTTTTATGGCAAAGTCTGTTTCAGGGTCTCCCCATTTTCTGTACGAAGTTACCTTAAATGTTATTGTATTTTTGTCATACTTTATGTATAGAGACTTGAGGTCTATATTGTATCCCTCATCTTTATCTGTCCATTGGAGAACAAATCCTTCTTCTCCCTCTCCAACCGTGGTGAATTTGAACTTGTAATCATTTAACATGGAATTTCCATCTCTATCTCTTACACTCCCTTTAACGATCACTGTATATGTGGTTCCCTTGGTTAAAGGAGAGAGTGGCGTGAAGTATGCTGTAAAATCTGTATCGTCATATTCAACTCTTCCTCTAATGTTCTCTCCGTTCTTTAAAACAATGAATGTATTTTCATTTATTGATTCTTCATCCATGCTTCTATCAAATTTAACACTTATTCTGATGTTTGGTGGAACATCTGTTGCTCCATCTTGGGGATCTGTTGAAATTATCTGGGGAGATGTATGTTTTTCTTCAAGGGTGTATAAACCAACAAGTGGGTCTCCAAAAAGATTCATATCATAAATGTTGTGAACAAGGGTCTTTTGAATTGATGGATATTGATTGTAGAAACTATCTGCATACCACTCAATTGCTTTATTTATAGCATCTCCTTCAGGTTCTCCCTTTGAGAGGGACTTTAACATAATTGCTCTCAATGCGTAATGGGATGGATTCTCTTCAAAGGAGTAGTGGGCAAGATTTGGGAAGAACCATCCTGTTCTTGAATTTCCTATAAATGAAACACCACCGTTTCTTACAATGTTTTTTCCAAGGCTGTCTCTATCTGGATAAAGGTTCAGACATGAACCAGATACAAATATGGCTGGATATGTGTCATCAAAGTATCTTGCTACCTCATTAGATATAAATGTATCCCATTTAAATTCATCTCTATCAGGCTGATCGTTTCTATTGTAATCTCCAACCCATATTTTTCTTCCAGTAGCATTCCATGCTCCATGTGCCTCCCATTGGATAAGACCGGGCTTATAATTTTTCTGATACATTACAAAGTTTTGTGCGTTTATCTCATCATCGGCAAGATCTGATACAAGAGAAGGTTTTATACCTGAAAGCTCATAAAGGCCTTTATTTGTAAAACCTTTATCTTTAAAGTAGAGGTCAAAAATCCTTTGATTTATCTCACCTCCATCAGTGTCATCCTTCCATTTTCCATCTTCATCTTTCATGGATAACCAAGCTCCAAGGGAAAGGACTTTTTTCTTTCTCTCTTCTTCAGATTTATCCATGAATCTTCTTGTTTTTTCAAGAACATTCCTTATGTCAGATAGATTATCAAAGGGTATCCTTCCAACACTTACCTCTGGGTGAAAATCCAGATCGTCTTCTCCTGGAACTCCAAAATATCCATCACCGTTGGAATCCCAATCACCTGTTAGGTCTCTGTAATAGAAATCTGTGGGAATGTTTGAGTTTTCCTCGTCTCCCTCCTCTCCTGTGTACATATATCTCATAGGAATGGAGTCAAGGGAGCCAATAAGAAGAACATACTTTATGCCACTACTTTCATACTCCTTCTTTATAAAGTTTCTTATACTCTCCGCATCATCCACTCCTGTATCTGGAATTTGAGAAAGTGCCACTACTTTTGTTTTTATTCCTCTTGACTCAAGAAATTCTTTATGTTCCTCAGCAAGTTTCTTTGCTCTGTCTATAGTTATTATTAAATAATCATAAGTTGAATTTGAAATGGAATCAGAATAAAAGGAGTTAAAGGAATAATAATTTAAAAAA
>JAGGSY010000074.1 GCA_021158845.1 Caldisericia bacterium | reverse complement strand
CCATAAAGAAAGTGTTGATTCCTTCGGAATAAACATATCAAACATTGCTCCAAACATTAAAATTTCTCTATCTTTCAGAAACTTTGCAAAAGTGAGGGGGTCATATAAAAAACAATCCTTTACGCCCATATCTTCATTAATTTCATTTACTGACTTTATACTATCAATAAAATCTTTAAAACCCTTATGAATTTCAAAACACTTCTCCTTGGAACATGTCTTATCCTCCTCATAGCTTTTCCTTAAAACCTTTGTAACCACACTTTCCCATGTTGTGTAATAAAAATTACCACCTGTCACCACAAGAATTCCTTTCTTTACATCTTTTTCAAAAGCCATGGCGATGGTGGCTATCATTCCACCAAAACTCACACCCATGATAGATAAAGGTTCATCTCCAAGTTCTCTTAAGAGATCAAAGGAGAATCTTGTGTCCACAACACAGAATTCAAAGTTTCTCAAGATATTCCCTTTGAGAATATACTCCCCACTTCTCATTCCTTTTGGTGTTCTATCAAAGTGATATGGGAGTATCATAGCAAGAGTCCTTATGCCCCTTTTTGCAAGCTCTTTTGGAAAGTAGAGAAGGAATTTTAAATTTTTATCACCCATTCCATGTAAAAATAGTAAGTTCCCTTTCACTCTGCCTTTAGGAGTAAAAAGATAGGAATATATGAAGTTTGTCTCTTTGTATTTTTTGTATCTGTAGGGTGATTCATATTTTATATATTCTTCCACATAAAAAGGATTCTCTCTTCTTGAGATAACTTCATAGTCTACCTTTCTCTTTGTATAATCATACATGCTATTATTATAATACAATGGATGAGGAATATATGCGCATTGCACTTCAAGAGGCAAGGAAGGCTTACAAAGAGGGAGAAATTCCTGTTGGAGCAATTATAGTTAAGGAAGGAAAGGTTATAGGTAGGGGACATAATTTAAAAGAAACCACAAAGGATCCAACTCAACATGCAGAGATTGTGGCTATAAGAGATGCAGTTAAAAAGATCGGAGATTGGAGACTGAACGGTGCAACAATATATGTAACAAAAGAGCCCTGTGTAATGTGTGCTGGAGCAATAATAGAGGCAAGAATAGAGAGAGTGGTTTTTGGTATGGTGGATAAAGAGAAAGGTGCCTTTGGGGGGAAATTTAACATTTTAAATATTTTAGGTGCTAAAATTAGTGTAGAGAAGGAAATTCTATCTCAGGAGTCAAAAAAACTTCTCTTGAGTTTCTTTGAAAACCTGAGGAGAGGTGGCTGAGTGGTCTAAAGCGCCTGCCTCGAAAGCAGGTAAGCAAGTTATTCTTGCTTCGCGGGTTCGAATCCCGCCCTCTCCGCCATAAGGAGGTAAAAGATGAAATATGCGGTGTTTGTTGTTGATATGATTCATGATTTTGTGGATGGGAAGTTTAAAAATGAAAAGGCAATACAGATAATACCCAATATCAAAAAACTCATTAACTTAGCAAGGGATAAGGGTATACCAGTTATTTTCTTAAGAGATGCACACGAGAAAGGAGACCCAGAGGAGAAAGTCTGGGGTCCTCATGCTATGAAAGGGACATGGGGAAGCGAGATAGTTGATGAACTCTCTCCAAGATCATCAGATTACATAATTGATAAACGGACATATTCAGGTTTCTTTAAAACCGATCTTGAACTTCTATTAAAAAAGCTTGAGGTTGAGTCGGTAATCCTTACAGGTGTCTCAACAAATATATGTGTTCAGCACAACGCTGCAGACCTATTCTTTAGAGGATATGGCGTGATTGTTGCATCTGATGGAACAGCGGCATTTACAGAGGAGGATCATGAACTCTCTCTTAAATATATGGAGACTGTGTACGGAGCAAAGATATTAAAGATAGATGATATATTAGAAATGTTAAAGGAGGAGAAATGAAAAGATTTAGGGTTCCCACAGAGGATGAGATAAAAAAGGGACTCGGAACTGACGCATATTTTGTGAGAACAGAGGAGATACTTAAAGGGCTTGATGATCACACACAGGTTACCATGGAACTTATGACAAAGAGATTTCCTGATAAAAACTACTCCTTTGGTATAGTTGCCGGATTGTTTGAAGTGGCAAAACTTCTTGAGGGACTCCCCATAGATGTAGATGCCATGGATGAGGGTGAATTTTTCTTTCCAGAGGAACCTGTACTCAAGATAAAGGGAGAGTATAGAGAGTTTGCAAGATATGAGACTTCAATACTTGGATTTATGTGCTCTTATTCAGGAATAGCTTCCAAAGCCATAAGGGTTAGAATAGCTGCAGGAGATAAGAGTGTTTTGAGCTTTGGAACAAGAAGGCAACACCCATTTGTCTCTCCAGTCATTGAGTATTCCACATATATTGCTGGTTTTGATGGCGTTTCAAATGTTATAGGAGCAAAGTATATAGGAAAAACTGCCGTTGGAACGATGCCTCATGCACTTATACTTGTTATTGGAGATAACAAAAAGGCATTTAAAGCCTTTGATGAGTTTGTGGATGAAAAGGTGCCAAGGATATGCTTGATTGATACATCAGGTTCTCCCATAAGGGAACTTGAGGATGCCCTTGAGGTTCTTGGAGAAAAACTCAATGGAGTAAGGGTAGATTCAGGAGACCTAAGAAGGATATGTAAAGAGATCAAATGGTTTTTAGAGCTTAAAGATAGAAAGGATGTGAAGATATACCTAAGTGGTGGTCTTGATGAGTACTCTGTTATGAAATTGAGGGATGTGGCAGATGGTTTCGGTGTTGGAACGAAGATTGCTGATGCAGATGTGATAGATTTCGCTTTAAAGATAATTGAGGTTAATGGGAAACCAAGGGCAAAGTTTGGTAACTATCCTGGAAGTAAGATTGTGTTAAGAAATGATAAATTTGAAGATATTGTTACCCTTGAAGGAAACAATGTTCCTCAAGGATACAGAAACCTCCTAAAACCTCTTATAAGAAATGGAAAGATTGTAAGAGAAGAGGAAAGCGTGGATATTGTAAGAGAGAGGGTGATGAGTAACCTTAAAAGGATTCCTGAATACTTGAAGGATATACTTCAAGAAACCTCCTTTCCTGTGAAATTTATACCAAAAATATAGTAAAATTATATAGAGAGGCAGGGAGGAGAGGTGGTCGCAGTCTGAGGTTTTCTCAGACTGAGGAAAGTCCAGGCTCCAATGGGCAGGGTGCTGGACGCAAGTCCAGCGGGAGCAATCCCGGGAAAGTGCCACAGAAACTACACCGCCAGATTAAATCTGGTAAGGGTGAAAAGGTGCGGTAAGAGCGCACCAGGGATCAGGTGACTGGTCCGCTGGGCAAACCCCACCCGGAGCAAGGCCAAATAGGAGGGCTCAGAGCCCGGTAGCCCTCGGGTAGGCCGCTTAGATAGATGACCACCGTTAGTACAGAACCTGGCTTATCTCCTCCCTGTCTCTCGGTGCTAATTTAATTACCCATCCAAGCAAACTCCCAAAAACATAAAGTGTCAAATACTATCCATTGCAATTTTAATAGAGTTAGAAAATAAGCAAAATGTAGTATTATTAATTTTGTTATGAAGGTGTTGGAGAAGGCGAAGGCTAAATTTAAAGAGATAGTCCTTAAGAAAGGACTTTTAAAAGAAAATATTACCATAAAGTCAAGAATACTCTCAAGCAAGGAAGCGATAGGGAGTCCTGAAAGAAAGGACTTTCCTCTCTTAAAGGGTAAGGAGTTTATGATGGAGGCAGATTTTAGAGGGTCTAAAGGTCAAGCTTATACAGATGAACCGGGAAATTTTCAGGGATCACTTGAGGATGTGATAAACCTTTCTTTAAAATCAAACTATGAAAGAGCTGTATTTATTTCAACTATCAACGCTGTTTTAAGATATCTTAATCTTATAGATAGAACAAGACACTGCAAAAACGAGGAACCCGAGATTTGTGCAGTAAAAATTTTATCCTATATAAAGGAGAGATATGGAAATCCAAAGATACTTCAGATAGGTTTCCAGCCTGCCATGGTTGAGAGATTAAGCAAGAATTTTAACTTCAGGGTGATAGATATGGACCCTGATAATATAAATAAAATAAAGTATGGAGTTTTAGTTGAGCCACCAGATAACACAGATGAAGCAATAAAGTGGGCTGACCTACTTCTTGTCACAGGAACAACTGCAACCAACGGAACTATAGATAAATTCATTTTACCTAAAACCATATTCTACGGAGTTACCATTGCTGGTCTCTCCTACCTTTTGAATCTAAAGAGAGTGTGTTTTGAGGCAAAATGAATTTTTAATACTGCTTTAGAGGATTTTAGATGGAGTGGTTTAAAGAGTGGTTTGATGAAAATTATCTTGAACTTTTCTTAAAGCCCCAGAATGAGGAACTTACAAAAAGACAGGTAGATTTTATAATTGATGTCTTAAATTTAAACAGAGGAGATAGAGTTCTTGATGTTGGATGCGGAATAGGAAGACACTTAATTGAACTTGCAAAGAGAGGGATTAAGGGGGTGGGAATTGATATAGTTGATAGATTTATAGAGATTGCGAAGGAAAATAAAAAAGACCTGGACATAGAATTTTTAAAGATGGACGAAAGGAATATGAATTTTTCAGAGGAATTTGATGGTGTTATATCCATGTGGACAAGTTTTGGATACTTTTCAGATGATGAAAACCTCTCTGTTCTAAAAAGAATTCAGAAAGCCTTAAAACCAAATAAAAGGTTTTTACTTGACATTGAAAATGTATACTACCTTATAAAAAATCTTGTGAGGGAGAGATGGGAGAGAAAAGGAAACATTTTTTTACTTGAAAGGAATAAATTTAGCATTATGAATGGAAGAATCAAGACTAAGAGAATAATTATAAAAGAGGGTAAAGTATTTGAATATGAGAGAATATATAGAATTTTTACAAAAACAGAGATTGAGGAGTATCTTTCCTTAAGCGGATTCAAGATAATTAATGTCTTTGGAGGTTATACCAAGGAACCACTCAAAGAGAATTCAAAAAGGCTTATAGTTTTAGCAGAGAAAACATAGATGAAGTATAATTAGGTTATGTTATAATTTACAAAAACAAGAAGGAGAGGAATATGAGTTTCAAAAAGTTCGAGACCAAAGTTAATATACCAAAAAGAGAAGAGGAGATAATAGAGTTCTGGAAGAAGAATAGAATCTTTGAGAAAAGTGTTGAGCAAAGAGACCCAGAGAATAGATTTGTATTTTACGAAGGTCCACCTACGGCAAATGGAAAGCCTGGTGTTCACCATGGTTTATCAAGGGTCTTTAAGGATTCTGTATGTAGATACAAAGCCATGCAGGGATACTATGTTGAAAGAAAAGGCGGATGGGATACCCATGGACTTCCTGTGGAGATAGAGGTTGAGAAGCGTCTCGGACTTAAAAACAAGAAAGATATTGAAAAGTATGGAATAGAAAAATTTATAAAACAATGTAAAGAAAGCGTTTTTAAATATAAAAGAGAATGGGAGAGGATGACAGAAAGAATTGCTTTCTGGCTTGATATGGAAAATGCATATATTACCTATGAAAATTATTATATAGAGACTCTGTGGTGGATAATAAAAGAAATCTCAAAGAAAGGACTTCTTTACAAAGACTATAAAGTTGTTCCCTACTGCCCAAGATGTGGAACCCCCCTCTCCTCTCATGAGGTAGCTCAGGGATACAAGGATGTTTATGACCCAAGTGTCTTTGTTAAATTTAGAATTCCATCAATGGAGAAAACTTATTTTCTCGTCTGGACAACAACACCATGGACACTTCCATCAAACATGCTTCTTGCCGTCAACAAAGATTTTACATATGTAAAAGTTTTGTATAAGGATGAGTACCTTATCCTTGCAAAGGAAAGGCTAAGTGAAGTATTTAAGGATGAAGAATATGAAGTTGTTGAGGAGTTTAAAGGAGAGAAACTCATTGATATAGATTATGAACCCCTCTTTGATTTTGTGAAACTTGATGTAAGATTTCACTTTGTAGCACATGGAGATTTTGTAAGTCTTGATGAGGGAACAGGAATTGTTCATGTGGCGCCAGGATATGGTGCAGATGACCTTGAACTTGGAAAAAAGTATAATCTACCTGTAATTCAGCTTGTTGGAGAGGATGGAAAATTTAAAGAAGAGGCAGAACCATTCAAAGGTTTATGGGCAAAGGATGCAGATAAATATATAGTAAAAGATTTAAAGGAAAGAGGACTTCTCTTTAGAGAGGAAAGATATCTTCACTCCTATCCTCACTGCTGGAGATGTGATACTCCACTTCTATACTTTGCAAAATCCAGTTGGTTTATAAAAACAACTGCAGTTAAAGAGAATCTCATAAAAAATAATAATAAGGTAAACTGGTATCCTGAACACATAAAGAAGGGAAGATTTGGTAATTGGCTTGAGAGTCTTGTGGATTGGGCAATTTCCAGAGAAAGATACTGGGGAACACCCCTTCCTGTATGGAAATGCAAAGAGTGTGGATACACCCATGTTATAGGAAGTATAGAGGAATTAAAGAGTATGGCAAAAAACTTCCCAGAAAATCTTGAACTCCATAGGCCATATGTTGATGAAGTAAAACTTGTTTGTCCAAAATGTGGTGGAGAGATGGAGAGAGAAAAAGAAGTTATAGATGTCTGGTTTGATTCAGGTGCTATGCCCTATGCACAGTTTCATTATCCATTTGAGAATAGAGAAAAATTTAAAAAGAACTTCCCTGCGGACTATGTATGCGAAGCAATAGATCAGACAAGAGGATGGTTCTTCACCCTTCATGTTCTTGGAACACTTCTATTTGACTCTCCTGCCTTTAAGAATGTACTCTGTCTTGAGCTTGTCCTTGATGAAAAGGGCGAGAAGATGAGCAAACATAAGGGAAATGTAGTTGATCCATGGGATGTGCTTAACAATGAAGGAGCTGATGCATTCAGGTGGTATCTCTTTACTGTAACGCCTCCATGGGTTCCAAGAAGATTCTCAAGAGAAATGGTGGAGGTAAGTTTAAGAAACTTCATAATACCTCTAAGAAGTAGCACTTCATTCTTTACCCTCTATGCAAATATAGATAAATTTAATTTAAATGATTTTAATCCTCCCCCATTAAATGAAAGGAGTATCCTTGATAGATGGCTCATATCAAGATTGAACTCCCTTATCAAGTTCTCCATAGAGAAACTTGATGAGTACAACATCACTGAAGCTACAAGAAAAATGGAGAGATTCACAACTGAACTTACCAATTGGTATATAAGATTAAACAGAAAGAGATTCTGGAAAGGAAAAATGGATAAAGACAAAATATCTGCCTACTTTACCCTGTATGAGGTTTTAAAGAAACTCTCAATACTTATAGCTCCTTTTGCTCCATTTATTTCAGAGGAGATATACCAAGCTATTGTTGTTCCTGAAGATAAAGATGCTAAAGAAAGTGTGCATCTTGAAGACTATCCTGAACCTGATGAATCCTTAATTGATAATGAACTTGAGGAGAGAATGGATTTTGTAAAAAACATTGTAGAACTTGGAAGGTCTGCAAGAAAGAGGTCAAAGGTAAAGGTAAGACAACCCTTAAGAAGAATGATTGTCTTTTCAAAGGAGAGGAAAGACATTGAAGACCTTAAAGATATAATACTTTCAGAACTCAACATAAAAGAGATTGAATTTAGGGATGATGAAGAAAAATACATAAGGTTTATTATCAAACCGAATTATAAACTTCTCGGTCAGAAACTCGGGAAATTTATAAAAAATTTAGAGAATCTTTTGAAGGATAATCCAGATTCTCTCTTAAATGAATTAAATGAAAAGGGATACATTCAGTTAAAGACAGATGAAGGTGAAAAGAAAATTACAAAAGACGAGTTGATAATAGAAAAGTATCCGAAAGGAAACTACTCCATAGGATGGGATCAGGGAGTTACAGTATTGTTGTCCCTTGATATAGACGAAGAACTTAAGAAAGAGGGGTGGCTGAGAGAATTCCTCCACTTTATACAGAATGCAAGAAAGAAAGCAGGTCTTGAAGTTACTGACAGAATAATTCTTGGACTGATCCTTCCCGAAGAAAAGAGGAAAATAGTAGAGGAAAATGAATCATTTATTAAAACTGAAGTTCTTGCTGATGAGATAAAGTTTGAAGAATTAAAAGAAGCCTTTAAGGGTAAATTTGAGGAGGGAGAGGTCTATATAAAAAGGAGTTAATTACAAGTTTAATACCTTTTCAAGGAAGATTCCTGAAAAATCCACAAAGGGATTTGATTAAATTATGACAGATATGGTATAAAAAATGTGAAAAGGAGGTCTCCATGGAAGAGGAAAGAAAAATTTTTACAACAAGTGGAATTGAAATAGAAAGAGTTTATCATCCAGATAAGGATTTCAACTATGATGAGAAACTTGGGGAACCAGGTGAGTATCCTTTCACAAGAGGAGTCTATCCTACCATGTACAAGGGAAGACTCTGGACTATGAGGCAGTATGCAGGATTTGGAACTGCAAAGGAAACTAATGAAAGATACAGATACCTACTCTCCCAGGGTCAAACTGGTTTATCTGTAGCCTTTGATTTACCCACACAGATAGGGTATGATTCCGATGATGAGATTGCCCTTGGTGAGGTAGGAAAAGTAGGAGTGGCAATTTCCACCATCGACGATATGGATGAACTGTTTAGTGGGATACCCCTTGACAAGGTATCTACATCAATGACTATAAACTCCACTGCTTCCATACTTCTTGCCATGTATGTTGCTGTTGCAGAGAGTAGAGGAATAGATAGAAAAATTTTAAGAGGAACTGTGCAGAATGATATATTAAAGGAATACATTGCAAGAGGCACATACATATTTCCACCAGAGCCATCCTTAAGACTTGTGGCTGATTTAATTGAGTGGTGTTCAAAAGAGATTCCAAAGTGGAATGGCATAAGTATCTCTGGATATCACATAAGAGAGGCAGGGAGCAATGCAGTACAGGAAGTTGGATTTACCCTATCCGATGCAATAGAGTATGTGAGACTTCTCCTTGATAGAGGTCTTGATGTAGATTCCTTTGCACCAAGACTCTCCTTCTTCTTTGCCGCACACAACAATCTACTTGAGGAAGTTGCGAAGTTCAGAGCGGCAAGAAGAATGTGGGCAAAGATTATGAAGGAGAGATTCAATGCAAAGAATCCCAAATCAATGAGATTGAGATTTCACACTCAAACAGGTGGTTCCACATTAACAGCAGAGCAACCTTTAAACAATATCATAAGAGTTACACTGCAAGCTCTTGCTGCAGTACTCGGTGGGACCCAATCTCTGCATACAAATTCCTACGATGAGGCACTTGCCCTTCCATCTGAGGAAGCTGTGAGAATTGCCTTGAGGACTCAGCAGATTATTGCCTATGAGAGCGGAGTGGCTGAAACAGTTGATCCACTTGGGGGGAGTTATGCTATTGAGAAACTTACAGATGAGATTGAGAAAAGAGCATTTGAGCTTATAG
This sequence comes from Caldisericia bacterium, assembly GCA_021158845.1. Classification (NCBI taxonomy): domain Bacteria; kingdom Pseudomonadati; phylum Caldisericota; class Caldisericia; species Caldisericia bacterium. Next base: position 17,944 of record JAGGSY010000074.1, on the reverse strand, counting down.
ATAGAATTGAAAATATTGGTGGTATGAAAGAAGCTATAATGAAAGGGATTCCTCAAAAGGAGATACTGGATTCAGCATACAAATATCAAGAGGAAGTGGAAAGTGGAGAAAGAATAATAGTTGGAAAGAACAAGTTTAAAACAGAGGAAGAGACAGAAGTCAAAATATTTAGAGTGGATCCAAAGGTTAGAGAAGAAAGGGTTGAAAAGTTAAAAGAGTTTAGAAAGAATAGAGATTTCTCTTCCACAAAGGAAGCTTTAAAAATCTTAAGGGAAAAGGCGAAAACAGATGAAAATCTTATGCCATATATTCTTAATGCAGTTAAGAGAAAGGCAACTCTTGGAGAAATAGTGAAGGAACTCAAGGAAGTGTTTGGTGAGTTTGAGATACCACCGGTACTGTAAGAGGAGAAATTAACTATGGGAGATATTTTATTCCTGATGCCACCTCCCAAAAACTGGGAGAGAATGCTTAAAGATGTTATGGAAGAGGAGGATTTTTTTGATGTAAATATCCTACCATACGATAGGAAAGATGAGGTGATCCCTCTTATAGATGTCGTTGTTGGTGGTGTTATAGATGAAGAATTTATAAGCAGAGCAAAAAGACTAAAATTTATACAGGTTCCATATGCAGGTGTTGATAACATTGATTTTAAGAAGATAAAGGAGAGAAACATTATTGTTGCCAATGCCCACGAGAATGCTATAACTGTTGCTGAACATGGATTTACCCTCCTTCTATCCCTTGTAAAAAAGATAATCCCCTGGGATAGAGATTTAAGATATGGAATATGGCATGGTTGGGTGAATAAGGAACCACTTGCAGAGGTTTATGGAAAAACCATTGGAATAATTGGTCTTGGAAGTATAGGAATTGAAATGGCAAAGAGGGCAAAATGCTTTGGAATGAGGGTTCTTGCTACCAAAAAACATCCCGAGAAAAATCTTGATAAGATAAGACCCTTTGTGGATGAAATTTATCCATCACAAGAGATGGATAAAGTAATTGAGAAATCTCACTTTATATTTGTCTCTGTTCCTTTAACAGGAGAAACGAGAAATTTGATTGGTGAGAGAGAGTTTTCTCTAATGGAGGGAAAGTATTTCATAAATGTTTCAAGGGGAGGAGTTGTAGATGAAGAATCTCTATTTAAAGCCTTAGAGACAAAAAAGTTAAAAGGTGCAGCTTTAGATACATGGTATATATATCCAAAGAAAGGAAATTTCTCCTTCCCTTCTAAATATCCAATTCATAGGTTTGATAATGTCATCATGAGTCCCCATACTGCTGGATACACATACGAATCCATAGAGAGAAACTGGAGATTCTCCTTTAGGAATATAATAAGATTCTTAAAGGGAGAAGATATAGAAAATAGAGTTGATCCTGATCTAATGTACTAACTCTTCAATCTCCTTTTCAACTCTTCAATTATCTTTACTGGTTTTGCCTCCACACTGTTTAAAAGTGAAAGATAGATAGATGTAAAGTCACCTAAGGGTATAAGGGAGAAGAGGTTTGTGAGTTTTCCTCTACCGGAGGATTTGTATTCTATAAATTTCCAACCCCTATCCTTTAAGAATTCCTTACTTATATCGATCCTTTTTCTCATCCTTTCAGAATCATACTGGTCTCTTAAAATTATAAAGATAATTTCTTCTTTAAATAAATTGGAATCCCATGAGACCGTTTCATTATGGTTTAACTCAGGAAAATATTGGTCATACGCTGGATTTTTTGAATTCTCATTTATCTCCTGTTTCCATCTCAAAGCGACAGGTTTAAGGGAGAAGGAAGAGTAAATCACAGGAATTTTTCCATAGATTGCCTCTGCCAATCTCTTTGCCTCGTTATCTTTCTCTTTAAAAGGTTCATACAGAGATGGAAGTGACTCAAAGAATTCCTCCTCTCCAAAATCCTCTTCTGTGAAATTTCTGAGAGTGTGGTAAATGGGATAGAATAAAAACGGAAGAGCCATTCTTGGAGGATAACCTCCTGGTATCTTGAAAAATGTATATTTACCCTTTACAATCTCTTCCAATTGCCCATCAGATGAAATTGCAATAATGTTTGCTCCCCTCTTTGCACCATCCTCAAGAGAGGAAAGGGTTTCCTCTGTGTTACCTGAATAGGAAACAAGTATAAGGAGTGTCTCATCATTTACAAATTCTGGTAGAGAGTAATATTTACTTACAATTATAGGTGTCTTTATGCTATCCCTGAAGAGGGAGAGAATAAAATCACCAGAGAATCCAGATCCACCCATTCCTGATATAACAATATTTCTTATACTGGAGATACTCTTTATCTTAATTTCAGTCTCTTCAGATATTCTCTTTGCCTCTTTAAAATTTTTTGGAAATTCAAATAGAATTTCAAACATACTTCCTCCTCATTCTTTCATTATATAATCAATTAAACTTTTTGATTTTTCCTCCATTTTTTTGAAAGTGGTTTTATCTTTTGATTCAAAGTAAAATCTTATAACATTCTCTGTTCCAGATTTTCTTAAAAGCACCCATGAAACCCCATCTTCAAATTTTATAAGGAGTCCATCCTTTCCATTAATTTCTTTAACTTTTAAACCAAACAATAGATCTTTATCAAACTTATTTATAAACTCAACGACTTTTTCTGCCTCTTCCTCTCTAAACCTTATATCAATTCTATGGGTGTAGAACCTACCAAATTTCTTATAGACCTCTTCTATTAGGTCCTTTGGAGGTAATTTTTTATCCTCAACTATGCCAAGAACAAGAAGGTTGGCAAGTATCCCATCTTTCTCAGGCAACCAACCATGTATAGAGAGACCCCCACTCTCCTCTCCACCTATAAATATCTTCTCATCTCTTATAAGCATACCTATGTATTTAAAACCAACGGGGGTTTCGTAGAGGGGAATATTAAAGTAGGATGCAATCTCGTCTAAGAGTCTCGTTGTAGAGACAGTTCTTCCTATACCAAGGCTCTTTTTAACCTCTCTTTTCCATTTGGGAATAAAAAAGTAGGATATTATAGAGATAACCTCATTGGGAGTTATAAATGTTCCGTCTGAAGAGATTACTCCAAATCTATCACTATCTCCATCAAGGGCTAAACCAATAATTGCTCTTTCTCTCTTTACATACTCTTTTAACTCCTTGAGTTCATGTTCATATGGAACTGGTTCAAGACCACCAAAAAGGGGATCAACTCTATCATGAATTAGTTTTATGTTTTTAAAATCTTTGAACAACTCCTTCACATATCTTGCACCTGTCCCAAAGAGGACATCAAAAATTACAGGTTTCTTGAAATCAAAATTAAACGGGAGAACTTCTTTTATAGAAGATACATACTCATTTAATGGATCAAAAATCTCTATAACTCCAGATTTCACATAATCATCAAACTCTCCCTCGGGTTTCATGGAAGGGGAATGAGGAATAAATTTTTCTATCATTTTCGTTACTTCTGGTTCTGCTGGTCCACCCCATGGGGGTGAATATTTTATTCCTGAATAGTAGAAGGGATTATGGGAAGCTGTTATATTCACGCCTCCGCCAGTGCCTTTTTTTATTATCTCAAAACTTATAACCGGAGTGGGAGTTGGATACTCTGTAAAATAAACTTTAATACCATTTTCAGCGAATATGGTGGAAACGGTCATGGCAAATTCTTTGGATAGAAACCTTGTATCATATCCCACAACAACTCCATTTCTCTCATAACCCTTTTCTCTCATGAACCTTATTATAGCTCTTGTCACCTTTCTCACATTTGGAAAGGTGAAATCCTCGGCAATTATTCCCCTCCATCCAGATGTGCCAAATTTTATTTTCTTATCCATGATTCAATCCTCTCTTTAATTTCTTCCATCCTCTTCTTTTCTTTCTCTTCCTTGATGAAGCTTGAGTATATATGAATTACAGCTCTATCGCTATCTGGTAGCACAAACACAAATCCATCCTCTTCTCTAAGCTTTACACCTTCAATTAGTTCAGATAGGTCAGTTGTTTTTTCGGATAAATTTCTCATTACTCTTCCTTTAAGTTCCCAAGGACATGGAATCTCTATATGGGATGGGTCTCTCTTTGGAGTTCCCTTCTTTAATTCATTTAAATCTCCATCAAATTTGGATAGAAGCTCTATGAGTTTTCCAACGCTGTACATACCGTCAAAGAAAGGGAGAAAATTTGAGAATATGAAACCACCCATCAAATCCACTGCTATATCTGCCTTTGAAGCTTCTCTTATAATGTTTCTGGAGAGAGTGGATGACCATCGTATCTTTATGTTCAGTGATTTTATGTACTGCTCAAGCTCAAAGGATGCATTTACAGGAAGGATGAGGGAGAACTTTTCTTTCTCCATTTTAAGTAATTTTAAAAGTATTGCAACAAGTCTTGTATTGGAAAGTATCTCACCTGTGTTGTCTATTCCAAAAATTTTCTCCCCACCGGCATCAAGAAGAACTCCAAAATGTGCATCAAGGGACTTTACAACTGATGAGACTTTATTGAGTGCCTCCTTGAATTCTGATAAAGACCTTACAGATCTCTTACCATCCATATACGCATTAAGAGAAACTATCTCAAGACCAAAATCACCTATTATTGTAGGAAAGAACAACACTGGTGTTCCATAGGAGTAATCAATTACAAATTTAAGGTTTGAATTCTTAATGCTCTTTACATCTAAATTGTTAAGATAGAATTCCCTGTAAGATTCCACCACTCTTGGTGGAATATCCAAGTGGCCTATATCTTCCATACTTGCTCTGTTAAATTCCTCTCTAAAGAACAATCTTTCAATAGATTTTTCCTGACCGGGAGAGATATCGTATCCTGATTTGTCAAAGAACTTTATGTTTATAAAATTCGGGTCAAAGGGAGACCTCTTAACATGAAGTCCACCACTTCCATTTAAACTCTTTATGGCAAATCTCACAAGTGGAACAGGCGATGCTCTAAGATCCAGTACATCAACACCTGTAGCCATTAAACCTGCTATAAGTGCTCTTTTAATCATCCTTGATGATTCATGGGCATCTCTGCCTGTGTATACAACAGCTCTTTTACCAAGGAAAGTTCCATAGGCACATCCAAGTTTTGCAGCAAACTCAGGGGTTACTTCAACATTATTCACTCCAAGTATTCCATATGAACCAAAGAGAGACCTTGTCCATACCTTACCCCACACGAGACTGCTTGTTACAATAGCTCCATCTTCTACAATCTTGTTGGGCCATATGGATATTGTTGGTCTTAATTTGGCTCCTTTTCCTATCTCACAATCATCTGAGACAGTGTTATCACCTTCAAGAACAGCACCTTCCCTTATCTTTACTCTTCTACATATTATAGAGTTAATTATTTTACAGTTTCTCTCTATTAAAGTCTTATCCCATATAATAGAGTTTTCTATGAGAGCCCCATTCTCTATCTCTACATTATCTCCAATAAAAGAGTTTATTATTTCGGAGGCACCTATACTGACATTTTTTCCAATAACAACTGTTCCATGGAAGTTTTTAATATCCTTTATGTGGGAGTTTTCACCAACCCATACATCACTTCCAATTTTTCCAACTCTCTTTCCCTCAATTTCTATATCAATCCTTCCTCTAAGAATATCCATATGGGCTCTTTTGTATTCTCTTATGTTTCCTATATCTCTCCAATAACCATCTGAGATAAAACCAAAGAGGGGAAGGTTTCTTGAAAGAATTTGAGGGAATAGGTTTTTGGAGAAATCAACCTCCTTTCCTTCAGGAACAAACTCAAAGATATCTGGTTCAAGCACATATATGCCGGTGTTTATTGTATCAGAAAAAACCTCTCCCCATGATGGTTTCTCAAGGAATCTTTTAATTCTTCCATTTTCATCAGTTATCACTATTCCATACTGAAGTGGATTCTCAACTCTCGTAAGGGTTATTGTTGCAAGGGATTTGCTTTCTTTGTGAAAAGAGATAACCTCTGAAAGATTGAAATCTGTAAGAATATCACCAGAGATAACAAGGAAGGTCTCCTTCAATTTGTTCCTTGCGAGCCCAACAGCTCCAGCGGTACCCAAATCCTCTTCACTTGTAACATACTCAACTTTTACTCCAAACTCTTTTCCATCTTTAAAGTAGTCCTTTATCAATTGTGGTTGATGATAGAGAATGACAATTATATCTTTGAGATTGTGCTTCTTTAGAAGCCTTATTATATGAACCATCATTGGTTTATTCGCAAGAGGCACCATAGGTTTTGGAATGTTTACAGTTAGTGGTCTTAATCTTGTGCCAAACCCCCCAGCCATTATCACCGCTTTCATTTTATTCCTCCTTTAACCTCCTGTATAAGTTTAAATATTCCTTTGCAGAGGAATCCCATGAGTAATCACAACTCATCCCTATCTTTTGAATTCTCTCATAGACATCTATATCTTTAAATATTTTTACTCCCCTCTCCACTGACCTAACAAGTTCGAAGGAGTCATACTCATCAAAACTTATGCCATTTCCACACTTAGTTTTTTCGTGGTAGTTCTGAATTGTATCCTTAAGACCCCCCGTCCTTCTGACTACAGGAACAGTTCCGTATCTTAAAGCAATCATCTGACCTAAACCACATGGTTCAAACTTTGATGGCATGAGAAAGAAATCACTGGCAGCATAAATTCTATGGGCGAGAGATTCATCAAACTTTATAAGAGGGATAAATTTATTCCTGTATTTCTCTCCCAAGGACATAAGTTTTTCTTCAAACTCCCTATCTCCTGTTCCAAGGAGAACAAAATTGAGTGGAAGTTTCATAATATCATCAAAACCCTCTATTAAAATATCTATACCTTTCTGAGGAACAAGTCTTGATATTATAGAGAAAAGCGGGAGAGAGGGGTCAAAATCTATGTTTAATTCCTTGAATAGCAACAATTTATTTTCACTCTTTTTATGAAGATTCTCCTTTCCATAATTTACCTTAATAAACTTATCTGTCTCTGGATTCCAGTAGGAGTAATCTATACCATTGAGAATCCCATACAATTTATTTCTTATCTTCCTGAGTACACCCTCAAGTCCAAATCCATACTCCTTTGTTTGTATCTCCTTTGCATAGGAAGGAGAAACGGTTGTTACACAATCTGAAAAGAGTATCCCACCTTTTAAATAATTTACATTGCCGTAAAACTCCAGGCCATCTATTGTGAAAAGTGAAGGTGGAAGAGAAATTTCCTTTAAAACATCCTTTGAAAAAATACCTTGATAACCTATATTGTGTATCGTAAGAACTACCTTCTCTTTAATGTCTGGATAAAACAACCTCTTATACACTGGAAGCAACGCTGTTTGCCAATCATGAACATGAATTACATCAGTATCTCCCCTTTTAACTATAAAATCAAGGCTTACCTTTGAAAAAAAGGCAAATCTTATATAATTATCAGGATAATCCCCCTCTTTTGTGTTATATGGAGAATCCCTTAGGAAAAATTCATCATTTTCAATAAAATATACCTGAGCTTCCCTGTGTCTGTATATTAAGAAAGGAAAAGTTCTTTCACCTAATTTTACATTTCCTTTCTCTACAAGTTCAAGCTCCAGATTCTTATCCTTTATTTTCTTATAAAGTGGAAGAACAAGAATTGTATTAAACCCCAGTCTATTCAAATAGATGGGTAGTGTTCCTGCCACGTCACCAAGTCCACCTGTCTTTATGTAAGGCACTGCCTCAGACACAACAAATGCTATCTTCATAATTCTATCTCCCTTAGATACATAGCTGCATCCTCTGGTTTTGTGGGATTTATGTAAAAACCTGTACCCCATTCAAATCCTGCAACCTTTGTTATTCTTGGCATTATCTCAATATGCCAGTGATAGTAAGGTAGGTTCAGTTCATCTGTGGGGGAAGTATGAATTATAAGATTATACGGTGGGTCATTCAAGGCTAATGTAAGTCTCTGAAGAGTCCTCTTCAAAACACGGGAGAGACTTGCAACCCCTGCTCTTGTAATCTCTGTATAATCACATGAATGTTTCTTTGGCAAAATCCATATTTCAAATGGAAATCTTGGAGCAAAGGGAACAAACGAGACAAACTCACCATTTTCCTCAACAAGCCTTTCCCTTTCTCCGAGTTCCTGATTTAAAATATCGCAAAATACACATCTATCTTTGTAATCGTAGTAAAGCTTTGAACCATGAAGCTCTTCCTTCACCCTTACAGGAACAATGGGTAAAGCTATTATCTGGGAGTGTGGATGTTCAAGAGATGCTCCTGCCTGAGATCCTTTGTTTTTGAATATGAGAATATACTTAAATCTCTTATCCCTTCTTAAGTCAAGCATCCTATCTCTCCATGCCCACAAAACTTCTTCTATCTGTTTTTCTGGCATCTTGTGCATCTCCTCAAAATGGTTTGGAGTTTCAATAACCACTTCATGGGCACCAATTCCATTCATCATATCATACATTCCCACTCCTCTTTTATTTAACTCTCCTTCAATTCTCAGGGCAGGATACTTATTTGGGACAACTCTAACCCACCAACCTTTCTCATCCTTTTTTGTCCCAGGTTTCCTGTAAGCCATTATCTCTGGAGGTGTCATCTTCTCATTACCTGGCTCAAAGGGACACTTTGAAAGATCAGTTTCTTTTTTCTCCTCCTCCACCTTGTAGTCATGTGGCCTCAATGCCCTTTCAGTAGATATAATAACCCATCTTCCTATGACAGGATCCTTTCTCAATTCTGGCATACTCTACCTCCTTAAATCCTCTATCATTAAATCTTTAAATATAAAATCTTCCGTTTCAATCTTATCTAAATCTATAGTCTCCCTTTTTATACCTTTTAAAAACTCAACAATGTTTAAAAATTTTCTTCTGTGTTCCAAAAACCTCTCCTTTCCATAATCTTTTGCCTGAGATGTTGTAACAAGGAATGGCCAGTCTGAACTCAATTCAAGTAGAAACTCCTTTAGAAGTAAAGAACCTTCCTTTCCTGAAAGTTTGTGAAATAGAGACTTAAATTCATCTTCATCTTCATGTATCATATCCCACATCCATGAAGTCTCTGAATTATACCATGTGTAATGAAACCCTCCCAATCCCCATGAACTCTCTCTGAATAATCCCTTTCTTCTCACTCCAGTCTTTATAAAATCTGAGGGAGAAACTGAATCAATATCTTTATCTTCACTTATAAGAGATAGAACCTCCTTTAGCCACAGGGGACCCTCATACCACCAATGACCAAATAGTTCTGTATCATATGCTGAAAGAATTATTCCTTCTATTCCGCTTTCTCTATAAAATGAGGAGAGTTTCTCCTTTAAAAGTGAGACAAAATGATGAGCATGAACTTTTGCCTTTTCCCTTGCCTCATCAACGCTATATATCTCTTTTTCTCCAAGAGGAACATTCTTATCTGTTATCTTCCAGTACTGAAAACCTGAAACCTCAAACTTCTTATGGAACTCTCTATAAACTCCATCTCCTGGATAACCAAAATCCCTTGACCACACCTGCTCACTGGTTGATGGATTTCTTAAAAAGACATACAAATCGTCTTTTATCTCGTATGGAAGAAAGGTTCTTGATTCAGATGGAATCTTCAATTTTGGAAGTCTTCTTCCATACTCCATAATAATTTCTCTACCTTCAACAAGTGAATGGGCATCCAGTATAAAATATTTTATTCCATTTTCTTTAAGAATTTCTTCCACACCAGGCTTGTATCCGCACTCAGGTAGCCAGAATCCTAAAGGAGAAGTTCCTGTCCAATTTTTATGAATTATTACTCCACTTTTTACCTCTACCTCTCGTGATAGATCATTTTTTAAAAGGGGAAGGTAGGCGTGGGTTGCAGCAGATGTTATTAACTCAACAAAACCTTTTCTTTCAAGAGAAATAAAGCCTGAAACTATATCTTCATTTAGAGAAACAAAGAGATTTCTTATATCTTCAATCTCCTTCAGATAATACTCTGTAAGTTTTGTATAGGTAGGATTGCCTTTAAAATGAACAAGATCTTTCTTACCAAGCTCCTCTTTTTGATCAAGATACTCAAGAAACTTCTCCTTGAAGTAATAAGATTTTAATTGCTCAAGAAGAACTGGAGTTAATCCAACAACAATCTTAAATCTCTTCCCCTCTTCAACCAATTCATTTAATACCTTAAGAAGGGGTAGATAGGTATCAAAAACTGTCTCAAAAAGCCATTCTTCACCAAAGGGCCATCTTCCCTTTCCAAGACAGAATGGAAGATGGGTGTGAAGAACAATACTAAACTTTCCTTTCATTTTAATTCTCCTAATTTTACTTTTATTTTATTATACTCTTCCCTCAATGGAAAGACTAAAAATAGAGAGATACCTTGATATATCTTTTCAATACCAGAGGGAGAATTGGAAACTGTGTATATTGGTTCAAATCTAAATAACGCTTCTCTACTGACTTCTATGGAAAGTCTATCCTTTTTGGATACTACAATAGAAGTTCCTCTCTCTACCACTTCAACATCTTCAATTGGGATGCTTAAATTTAACTCCATTACATAGAAATTAGCGGCTTTACTCATACTAACAGTAACTTCTATAAAATCCTTTCCAATCACAAATTCCTTAGACAGTCCCTCTCTTTTAAATAGAAGTCTATCTTTTGAAATCTCGTAGTCATACATGTCAAGGCAGGGTTTATTTTTACCTATTTCCTCAATAGAATTTAGATGATGATCAAGGAAACTCTCCTTTGTATATAAATCAAATTTGAGATACTTGAGCGCATCTTTATCTTTTAATCTGAAAATTTCGTGTATTGTTTTAACTCCAGTATCGTGGGGATTCTCTTCCTTAGGTATATCGGAGTGGTAGCTCTCTCTATATCTTGTCATAACATTTGTAAGATTTTTTCCCAATAAAATATCATCCAGTTCTACCAACCTTCCACCCCTTCTATCAAAAAACAACATAAATCTCTCATTCCTGTAAATGATTTCTTCAACACCATCCTTATTGTAATCTTCAATGTAGAACCCACTTTTTCTCTTACTTTCTCTTTCAGCAGTGATTATTTCTCTGTAAATTGCATCTCTTAGATGTGGGAGGTAGAGTCCGCCAAAAATTCCATGCCAATAGGCACAATTACAACCACTTCTCAAGTAATGAGTATAGGCATTAGAATTTTTTGAAATTCCCTCTCTTAAAAAAAGCATTCTTTTATGCATCTTGTTTGATTCTTCATACTTTACAAGGAAATTCCTAAAAAATCCTCCACCAATAAGAGTTCTATCGATCTTCTTCTCCTTTAAATTTCTAAATTCTTTTTGTTTTTCATAAGGTAAAGCCCATTCCTCCATCTCTTCGTAGGATGTAGGTGGTATATAGACACGTTTTCTTGGAGGATAAAGAGAAATAATATCTGAAGGAAACACTGTCTCAACAGATTCTTCTCTACTTAATGCATCAAAAAATCTATGAAGCCAACCATTATTGTAAACATGTTCATATGTGCCGGGCCATAGACCAAATTTCTCTCCATCATCACCATAAACGAGAATTTCATCCACCTTGGAAGAACCCTTCAAAAAGGAAATCACTTCTTCCACAGGATGGTAGGGAATCATATACCTTAAAGTCTTCAGAATTGGAAATATATTCAAAGTGTAGCCTTCTTCCTCTGTTATATAATAATGAAACAAATCATCTCCCTCTATGCCAATCTTTCTAAATCCATTATCATCAATAAGTGTGTAAATTAATCCTGCCTTTCTAATACTTTTTGCAAGATGAGGTTCCCATACTCTCTCTGTAAGCCAGAGGCCCTTTGGATTATAGTTAAATTTATTTAAAAGATACCCATTCATCATCTCTATCTCAAAGATTCTATCCTCCTCAGGAAGTAGGAACAGGAGAGGTTCGTAAAAACCTCCACTTATAAGCTCAACCTGTCCTCTATTTACAAGTTCCTTAACCAAATCAAAGTATCTGTTGATTTTCTTTTTCTCCATAAATTCAAAAAGGCATCCTGATGTATGCAAACCAACCTTTATCTTTGGAAATTTAATTAGGGTCTCAAGAAATGGAATGTAAGCCTTTTGAATTGCATCTATAAAAACTTCATCAAAATTTCCAATGGGCTGATGATTGTGAATAACTATAGCAAATTTTCTCATAACTATACCTCCCAGTTTTTACACTGATAGTAATCATCAGGTAGGGTAAACATTATTCTCCCCCTTTGGGGAACCCTTGCAAGCACATTGCCTTCTACATAGAACAGAACCACAAACGAAACCTTTTCACCTCTTACAAAACCTAAATCAAGAAAAGGAATTTTAACCTCAAGGACTCTATCAAATTTCCAGACAACTGGAATTTTTGAGTCCAGTCTCCAATCGCCATCCTCCTTAGAGAAAACAACATCCTCCTTTATTCCGTGTTCTCCTCTTAAATTTATTTTAAGAGAGAAATTCTTGAAAGAAAGACCTGTCTTGGAAAACTTCACAAGAAAGTAGATATTTTCCATGTCAAAACCAAACTTTATTAACTCTATTATTGGTTCAGAGATAATCATGGTTCCATCAGATGCTTCGCCTCTCCATAAACCTCCATTTGCCCACTCAAAGAAATCTGTATCCTTGCCATCTATTAAAGGTTTTACTAACCACTTTGGTTCTATCTGGATAACCATCTCTTCACCTCTGATAATGGAATCAAAGAGAAAATCAGGTGGTTTCTTATTGTTAATCTCATACACACTCATAAGATGTCTCCTATAAAGATTATCAAATTCAAAGTGAGTCGCCTTCTGGTGTTCATTACCATACCACCAATTCCAATCTGATCCCTCTGCTGCAAACATAGCTTTTTTAGCTTTTTTCTTCTCATCCTGCGTAAATCCCTCAAAATCATCTCTAACAAGTTTTAGATACCTCCAGGAAATGTTATCCTCTTCCTCTCCTATCCACACTCTAAAATTCCCTTCTATCCACGAGCCGGTGGCAATGGTTTCTAATTCTTCTGATTTTACTCTGGAGATAGCCTCTGAAACTGTAGTTAATTCTACCCTTTCTTCTCCTTTTAATTCTTTATATATACTTGATAGGAAGTCAACTCCAGAACTCGGATAAAACTCCCACGCATTTTCTCCATCAAGGATTATGAAGAGCGTTCCATCTTCATCTAAATTGTCTCTTATATATCTTACCCTTGACATAAAATCCTTAACTGCATTTTCTGTTTTCATGCTGGAGTATGTAAAACCTATCAGATCAGAGAGTACATGGTCTCTAAAAACAACATTTACCTCTCCCAATTTATATGGCTTATAGAGTTCCCTTCTCTTGGTTATCTTTTTAGATTTGTATAAAATTATCTCGTCAGTTGCAAACCATTTAAATCCTTCTTTTTTTATAAAAGGTAATATCTCTTCAGAAACAGCTCCCTCAGGAGGCCAGAGTCCAGAGACTTTAGCTTCAAAAGTTTCTTCTATCAACTTCTTCCCTTCCTTGAGTTGAAGGTTTAAATCCTCAGGTCTTGAAAAAGGAGGTGAGGGAAGTGGTGTATTCTGGCATCTTTTTGCTATATCTGTATTTATAATGAGAGGCATTATTGGATGAGAATACGGACTTGTAGAAATCTCTATCTTTTCATTCCTGTAAAGTTCCTTAAACATCAGTATAGACTCCTTCATTAAAGATTCCTGTTTTTTAAGTAAAGTCAGCTTTTCTCTCTCTGTAAATCTCTCTCCCTTATCTTTCAATCTTCTAAGTTCCTCATCTTCTCTTAAAGCTATCTCTGATACCCATGAGAGGTTAAATAGAACCTGTAAGTCAAGAAAATCTTGGTCACTAAAGGACTTAATAACCTTATAGTTTTTTTCTCTATCAAAGGAGTAGCCTCTCTTAAAAAATAATTCACTATACCTTGGATTTTTCTTTATTACCTTGTCTAAATTAACATTAAAGAAATTTTTTAGTATAAAAATTTTCTCTTCTTCATTTAAAGAGGTAGGAGATTTTAAACTCAGATTTATGAACGGATCGTCTGCCTTCTTATCTATATAATCAAACATCTGCTCTACAAGACAGGGAGTAAAATTAAAAGTCACCTTCACGCTCTCTCTATCTACAAGCTTAGCCATCATGTGGTAGTTTTTTATAAGATGTAATCTAACCCAGGGAAGTAGATACACACCCTTTGAAAAATCTTTATAGAATGGCTGATGAAAGTGCCAGAGAAAGGAGATGTGCAGTTTACTCACCAATTACCTCAACTTTCCGTCTTATATGGGATATTTCATTTCCTTCTTTATCCATAAGTTTAAAGATAAGTTCGTGTTCCCCTTCCTCTTCAAAGGCAAGAGAAAATATGGGATGTTCCTTTGGAAGGATAGCTCTTTCTTCTCCATCAACAAATATTTTTACCATCTCTCCTGTTTCGTTCTTAAACTTTATATTTATCACCACTTTGGTTCCAATCTTTACCTTTCCAGATGGGAATATAAGGACATCGAAATCACATGAATAGGTATCATCATACTCGGTTGGTTCCTCTCCCTTTACAAACTTCCTTATCTCTATTCTATCCTTTGGAGTGCACTCTGTGGCAAGAAGCCCAGAATCAATGCAAACGGCAACTTCAACATACTCTGTTCTGTGAAGAGGGCATTCAACTTTTGGTTCAAAACCTCTTATAAAAATCTCTCTCTTAATCTTCGGACAGTATGGTGTTGGGAGAAGTCCACTTTCAGAACACACATCTTTATAAACAACCCCCTCTGGCCTCTCCCAATCCTTTGGTTTCTTTATCTTTATAAGTTCCTCAAAGACTTTCTTCCACACTTTACCTGCAAATCTAACTCCCCAGTTTCTAACTCCCTCAAGTCCAATGAGTTCCTTATCTGAACCTATGTATGTTGAAACTGTAAAGTCCTTTGTGTATCCAATAAACCATCCACTTGTGTAGTCTCCTGCAGTTCCACTCTTTCCTGCTATTGGATACTTGGAGAGATCAGGGAAGTAGTGATAGACAACATCCTTGAATATATCTGTCATTATATAACTTGCCTCAGGGGATACAACCCTTATTGGATTGACCTTATGTTCATAGAGAATCCTTCCATCCTTTCCAACAATCTTTAGTATCCCTGTTGCATCAACCCTCTCACCCATGTTTGATAGTGTTGAGTATGCCACAGCCATATCAAGGGGAGTAACCTCAAATCCTCCTATTGTCATTGATGGATATGGTTTAAGGGGAGACCTTATCCCCATCTTCCTTGCATAGTATACAACCCTATCAAGTCCAACCCTCATTCCAGTCTTTACTGCACATATGTTTGATGAACGGATAAGTGCCTGTCTTACTGTTAGAGGTCCAAAATAGCCATATATCCACTCCTTTGGTTTCCATCCACCAATGTTGATGGATTCAGAAACAAGTATTGATGCAGGAGTTAAAACACCATTCTCAATGGCAGGGGTGTAGTCAAATATCTTGAATGATGAACCAGGTTTTCTTAATGCAAGGCATCTATTGAACTGACTCTCCTTGTAGTCCCTTCCACCAACCATTGCAAGTATCTCCCCTGTCTTTGGAGAAAGAACAACAACTGCTCCCTGAGGTTGTCTTACTCCAAGTTCATCCTTATTCTCATCAGAGAATATCCCCCTTTTCACATTCTCCTCTATAACACCATTTAGGGAATCTATGGCAATCTTCTGAATCTTTGGGTCAATGGTTGTGTATATCTTAAGTCCCCCCTTATATAATAGTTCCTCCCCATACATCTTCCTTACCTTCTCCTTCACATAATCTATAAACCACCCATTTATATCTGATTCAGGTTCCTCCCTGTACTCCTTAAGCTTAATGGGAGTATCATATGCTTCCTCCATCTCCTCCTTTGTTATGTATCCCTCCCTTACCATCTTCATAAGAACTATTTTCTGTCTCTCCTTTGCAGCTTCAAAATCAACCCTTGGAGAATACTTACTTGGTGCAGGTAAAACTCCAACAAGCATTGCTGATTCAGGAAGGGTGAGGTCCTTTGCATGCTTTCCAAAGTATCTCCTTGCTGCTGCCTCAACTCCATATGCACCTGAACCAAAGTAAACCTGATTTATGTAGTATTCAAGTATCTCCTCCTTTGAGTAAATCTTTTCAAGGCGAAGGGCAAGTATTATCTCCTTTAATTTCCTCTCAATGCTAACCTTCTTTGAAAGGAATAGTTCCCTTGCAAGTTGTTGTGTTAAGGTTGAACCTCCCTCAACTATCCTTCCCTCCTTCCAGTTTACATAAAAAGCTCTAAACATAGCCTTTATATCAATCCCACGGTGTTTAAAGAAGTTTCTATCCTCACTGGCAATTAGGGCATCTATAAAATTTTTTGGAACCTCTGATAGAGGGACATATATTCTATTTTCAACAAAAAATACAGTTTTAATTAGGTTTCCATCCCTATCGAATATCTCAGAGGATTCTGGTGGGTCATACTCTATCTCTTTTATATCCGGCAGGGTCTGGGATAAAGTTATATAATAGTTGAAGGAGATGATGAATACCAAAAGGATAACGGATATAATTACAATAGCAAAGATAAGTAAAAGCCTTCCAAATTTGGAAGGCTTCCTCTTTTCTATTCTTCTCTCCCTTCTTTTAGAGACTATCCTTCTTGGGTAAAACAAAGGGTCTATCTTCTTCTATAATGTTTACTTTCTTCTTTAAAATTTCCCTTATATCCTTTGGCAAAAGAAACAACTTCTTATGTGTTTCTCCATCGTAAAACCTTAGCTCTCCCTCTATTCTCTCACCTATTCTTCTATCTATCTCATCTATTGAGAAATCTCTTGGATTTAGTTCATCACTTGCAAGGCAGAATCCCCATGTTGTATCAAAGGAAGGGACATAGGAGTAGTAGGAGAAGACAAGAGGAAAGACCTCCTTTAATGTCCAGTGTATTGCCCTGTGAAGTTCATAAGTGACATTTCTTAGCATTGATGCCTGAAGCGAGAATACCCCATCTTTTTTAAGTAGTCTCTTTAATTTCTCAAAAAACTCTCTTGTGAAGAGTTTATAGGATGGTCCTCCCTCAAATGGTTCTGTAACATCAGATATTATTGCATCGAAACTATCCTCTTTGAGTTCATCAACTATTTTGAGCGCATCTCCAAGGATAAGGTTCAGTTTCGGTGAGTCAAAAGAACCTCTATGCCATTCCTTGAGGTGTTTCTTTGCAAACTCTATACTCTCTTTATCTATATCCACCATGGTTATGTTTTTTATGGTTTTGTGCTTTAAAACTTCCCTTAAAGTTGCTCCCTCTCCTCCTCCAAGTATAAGTACATTTTCTGGCTTTTTTAAAATTGTTAGTGCTGGATGAACTAAGGATTCATGATATATATATTCATCCTTTTCAGAGGATTGAACATCCCCATCAATTATAAGCATCTTACCAAAGAAAGGAGACTTAAGTATCTCTATCTTTTGATACTTAGTCTCCTTTCCTGCTATATAATCTGAGAACCCATGGAGGTGAACCTCTGTGGGTTCAAACCTGTCATGAAACCACATCCATCGCTTCTTCACCACTTTCCTCCACAAGATTCCCCGATAGATTCTTCGTTATTTTGTGCACAAACCTTCCATTCTCCCTCTCACCCCGTGAAATGGAGGTGAGGTAAACCTCCCTGGCTTTAAACTCCTCTGCTGCAAATTTAAGTGCTTTCCATGGGTCTGTGTCCTCTCCGCATGTGTAGATGTCAAGTGCTGCATACCCATGCTCTGGCCAGGTGTGTACAGAGAGATGGGATTCCGATATAACAACCACTCCACTAACGCCATGGGGATGAAATCGGTGAAAAGCCGTCTCCCTAACTTCGGCGTTAGCCCTGTTCGCTGCCTCTGTGAGAATGTCTCTCACCTTCTCAATGTCATTCAACACTTCTGGATCGCATCCAGAGATTTCAAG
>JAGGSY010000073.1 GCA_021158845.1 Caldisericia bacterium | reverse complement strand
AATTAGGAGTAAGAAATGAAGAAAACAAGTGTTGTGTTTATGATTCTCTTGTTAATATTTAACTTAGTATTGCTTAAGGGAGCTTTTGCTCAGACATATCTGGATTTGTTTGTAAAGGATATAAAGGTTTCAAAAACTATTATATTTGAGGATGATTCTTTTGATGTTCTTGTCAAGTTGGGTGTTAAGGGTGAGTGGGAAGAAATAAAGGAGAGTCCTGAAGTTATAGTGTCTCTCTTCTGGGATATTCCTTCAAGGTTTACACTCATAGACTCAAAGATCATAACTGTTGATGAAAAGAATGTTACGATTAAATTCAGTGTAAATCTTGAAAAGAAAGATTTTATTTCTGAATCTATGGATTTAACAGGGGATAGATACCTTGTTGCAGAGGTAGATAGTGGGCATGATCTTCCAGAGATAAATGAGAAGAATAATGTTTTTAAAGAGAAGATCCACATATTTTCTAAAAAATCCACTGTGATTGATTTGTGGATAGGTAAAAAAACTGCCCTTATCAATGACAAGGAGTATAAACTTGATGTTCCTCCAATCATAAAAGATGGAAGAACACTTGTCCCTATAAGATTCATTGCTGAGGGATTCGGTGGAGAGGTAGAGTGGGATGGAGAGGAGAAGAAAATAACCATTGAAATTGGAAAAACAACAATAGTTATGTGGATAGGTAAAAAAACTGCCCTTATCAATGACAAGGAGTATAAACTTGATGTTCCTCCAATCATAAAAGATGGAAGAACACTTGTCCCTATAAGATTCATTGCTGAGGGATTCGGCTCTTATGTGTTTTGGTTTAGTAAAGATAAAAAAGTTACAATAGTCTATGAGGGTTAGATTCCTTGCATTGATTCTTTTGATTGCTTTTCTTTCTTCACCTGTACCTACAAACAGGGTGGATAAATTATTCCTTGTCTATATGGCTGCAGATAACAATTTATACATTCAGGGAATGGGAGATATACTCGAGATGGAAAAAGCAAAAAAAGATAATCTAAAGGTCATTGCTCTTGTGGATGATAAGACTGGAACAAGAATTGAAGAAATCACAGATAGAGAAGAGATTATTGAGGAAAGAAAAAATGAAGATAGCGGAGATCCAGAAGTTCTCTTTAAATTCTTAAACTTTGCTCTCTCAACCTATCAGGCTAATGAAATAGTACTTGTTATGTGGGGACATGGGGATGGTAGAAACTTTAAAGGGAGGGAAGGGAAAGGAATATGTTTTGATGAAACCCATTCCGATTTTCTAACAATAGGAGAGATAAAGGATGTTTTAAGTAAAATAAAGGAGAGGTTCAACAGAAAAATTGATATTCTTATATTTGATGCCTGTTTTATGCAGAGTATTGAGGTTTCTTATGAGTTAAGAGATTATGTTGATTTTGTGTTGGGTTCCCAAACCTATGTTCCCCTTGATGGTCTTCCCTATGATGAGGTTATTACCACTTTTTCTGAGAGTAAATCCGATTTGAAGACATTGAGTGTAAATATCGCAGAAGCTTACTTTAACTCTTATAACAACGGAAGTCAAGGAAATGAAAATGTAACATTCTCAGTAATTGATACATCGTATGCAGATGAGATAAAAAACTTTGTAAATAGTATAATACCGATTTTGATTTCAAAGGATGATGTTCTCTCTGTCAGGGAGAAATACGAAGTTCCCATGAATGAAAAGTACATCGATTTCATCTCATTCATTAATGATACATTGGATGAAAATAAAACTTTTAAATTTATCCTCCTTATTAAAA
>JAGGSY010000072.1 GCA_021158845.1 Caldisericia bacterium | reverse complement strand
ACTATAGACATGTTCTTATCACAATATTTTTTTATAAGCTTAAGCGGTACTCTAAAGTAGTCTATATCATGTTTCAGCAATTGTGAGATATACTTTTTATTTGCAAACTTATAGCTTGTTTTTTCCCTCATAGTTATCTTGTGGCTCTCATATTTAATATTGCTCTAATACTCCTATACATTGAAATTGATTTTAGCATTAAAATAGAATTTTTGTAAGTTTTCGGAATTAAAACAATTGAGAAAACTGAAACAAAATATGATACCACTGTTGCCACCGCAACACCATTTATCCCATATTTTGGTATCATAATAATATTCAAGACCACATTAACTATAGCACCAATGAATGTTCTGTAAAACGAGATTTTGGTATAATTTTCGGCTATTAAATACTGGCTACTTGCCACACCTAAAAATACAAATATCCCAGCCCAAACATATATTCTCAATACACCCGCAGCAGCTTGGTATTGTGTACCAAATAGTATCCTTATAATATCATTTGCTAATAATGCCACAGGCAATGCTATGCCTATTGCCAACCAGGTCATCAAATCATATAATTTTTGCAATCTTCCATAGTATAGTTCCTCACTTGTTTTTTTTGCATTAATAATAGCCGGAAAAAAAGAACTTGTGATAGCCATAGGAATAAAATACCATACTTCAGATAATCTAACTGCTACTGCGTAATTACCTACTGCTTTTGCATCAAGCATATTTTTTATCATTACCTGGTCAATTCTCATATAGATAGATATAGCTACACCTGATAATATAAGCGGCCAGGAATCTCTTAATAGCCTTTTTGCTAAATCAAATTTTATTTTCCAATTAAATAGACTCAGTTTTTGTTTTATGTATGCCGTTACAAGACCTATGGCTAGAATTACACTTTCTATCACCATAACAGCCGCAAAATATATCAATCCTGCTCCAAGGGATATCAATAAAAGCTTTATAATAGCAACCGAAATTCCAGAAATTGTCCGAGCATAAACAGCATACTTTGACAATACCTTTGCTCGGAAATAAAAATCTATGACATTAAAAGATTGAAAAATTGTTCCAATAGCAATTATGAAAATAAGTAAGTTAGTAAAACTGTCATTATTGGTAAATCTAACGGCAATGGTAAGGATTGCCAAGAGTAAAATAGAACCGATAAATTTAAGAGCAAAGGTAGTGCCAAGCAATCTGTCTCTTTCTCTCTCGTCTTTCACTAAATCCCTGACAACAATATTATCTAATCCCAATGTGGCAATAGCTAAGAAAAGTGTTACAAAACTTCCTGCATAGCTCAATAATCCATAATTAGCCGGGCCTAAGTATCGAGCTACATATACACCTACAAAAAAAACAATAACTAATCTTAAAATTCTTTCAAAAAGAAGCCATCCTGTATTTGCAAAATATCTTTTAAAACCAGCAGAAAAGTGTATCAGTTCGTGTAAATTTTGGAAATTCCTTGAAACAGAAAGCCTTCCTATCATTCTTCTTGTATCCACTTTAACATTTTTCTAATGCCTGTGAACTTATCAACCTTTGGTTCCCATCCAATCAATTTCCTTGCTTTTTCAATGTTGGCTACAAATACCTTCTGGTCACTTGCCCTCCATGGAAGTTTTGTGTATTGAAGCCTTAAATCCAACTCTCTTTCTAAAAAGTCAAATAACTCAAGCAAAGATAAACTATTCTCCATTCCACCACCAATATTAAAAGCCTTACCCTTTGCCTGTTCTATTTTTTCCACTGTATCAAAGTAAAGTCTAATAACATCATCTGAATTTAAGACATCTCTTACTTGTTTCCCGTCACCAGATATAGTAAAGGGCTCCTTTAAAATACCTTTCTTTGTCTCAATTGCCTTTTGACAAAACCACCCAATCCAGCCCTGATCATAGGTGGCAAACTGCCTACCTCCATACATAGAAGAGTGTCTAAAGACCACGGTTTTCAATCCAAACATCCGTGCGTAATCAAGCATATACTGGTCTGCCACGCCCTTTGAACAACCATAAGGGGAATGAAAATCCAACCTTAGTGATTCGTTAAAACCATTTGGGAAATCTGGAGTTATATATCTTGTTTCAGTCTCTTTATACCTTACCCATTCTAAATCACCATATACCTTGTTTGTTGAAGAATAAATCACTATGCTTTCAGGTGCATACTTTCTAACTGCTTCTAATAGATTAAATGTTCCCAGAGCATTTACTTCAAAATCAAATCTTGGATTATCTATGGATGTGGTCATTGCCACCTGACCCGCAAGATGAAAAATAACATCAGGTTTTACATCTTTTATAACTTTTTCAATATCATTGGCATTTCTTATGTCAGCGTGGATAAATTTAAACTCCCCTTGAGATTTTAGCCACTCTAAATTTTGATAAGAACCATAGCGATATAGATTATCAAAAATAATGAGTTCCTCTTTTCTTTTTAAAACCTCTGCAGATAAATTGCTTCCCATAAAACCGCAACCGCCTGTTATTAGGTATCGCACTTAATAAACTCCTTAAAC
>JAGGSY010000071.1 GCA_021158845.1 Caldisericia bacterium | reverse complement strand
AGAGGGCAGGAAGAACTATGTCAATATCACACTTTTTATTTAGCTTTACATCTATTTTCTCTCCCATAAGATTTAATTTGAATAAAAACCCATCATCTAAAACTTTCTTCTCTTCAACAAAAAAATGGGTCTTTGTTGTTTTAGAATAAAAAAAGAGATTCCCTTTTCCTTTTTCCTTAAAAAATGAATGGTATGGGTCATCAAGATTTAAAATAAATGGTCCCTTTGTAAGTTCCAGAAGATGAATTTTAGATTTAAGGTAGTTGAGTATAGTCTTATGAATCATTAAGTGATGTGTTGGATGTAGGTTCAAAAAGATTCCTCCTTTAAAATTTATCCCCTCAACCCTATAGTTCATTAATGCAAAGGAACTTACCTCTAAAAATACATCCTTTACCTTTTCCCTTAAGCATCTATCAAGAAACTTTTGAATCTCAAAAGATTCTGGTGTTGTAAGTAGTCCTTCACCTCTATTTATAAGATTTTTTTTGATGAATTTTCCTTCACTACCAAGACTTGCTGAATCTGGAATGAGCTCTCTTAAGAGATGTATAAGTGTAGTTTTTCCTGTACTTCCTGTTATTCCATACACATTGAGTTTACCTGAGGGGTTATTATAGAAATTGGATGAGGCAATTGAAAATGCCATCCTTGAGTTATCAGTGATTATTAGAGTGGAATCTTTAAGACCCGAAATTTCCCTTTCCACTATGAATACACGGCAACCCTTCTTATAGGCATCTAATATAAAATCATGACCATTGAAGCGTCTACCTTTAATAGCAAAAAATACACTCCCTTCACCTGCTTCTCTGGAATCAATGACAAGGGAGTTAACCTCCCTATCCAATCTTCCATAAAAATTTTTAATTTGAATTCCTTTTAAAAGTTCACTTAACTTTTTCATCAGGCTCAATCTCAAAATATTTAATCACTCTCTCTGCAATTCTTTTAAACAGAGGGGCAGCTACCTGAGAGGCATATAGGGAACTATCCTCTGGTTCATCAACCAGCACTGTTAGAACATATCTTGGATTTTTGGTAGTTATTATTCCAACAAACCAGAGAACTGTCTTTCCTTCTACATATTTACCATTCTCTATTACTCCTGCTGTTCCAGTTTTGCCACCAATGGAATAACCTGTTATAACTGCTCTTCTTACCCCATTTCTTCCAACCACATACTTAAGATAGGATAAAACTTTATTGGCTGTGGTTTCAGATATTACCTTTTTAATAAGGGAAGGTTTTGCCTCTTTAATGACCTTTCCATCCTTCACTATCCTTTTTATTATCTGCGGTTTCAGTCTATTGCCCTTATTGGCTATTGCCTGATAGAAACTTGTTTGTTGAAGGGGAGTTACAGTTATTCCTACACCGAAAGACATGGTTGGAAGGGTTGTAGCACTCCACTTTTCTGGTGGAAGAATATCTCCCTTCCCCTCATATGGAAAATCCAGATTCATCTCATCCCCTACTCCAAACAGTTTTAAATAATGGTAGAGTTTATCACCAAGTAGTGATCCAACCTGAATAAATCCGACATTGCATGAATTTCTGAGCAACTCTTTAATGGTTTGAACACCATGAGGAACTATACATGTAAATCTCTTTCCACCCTTGTATATGTATCCCTTGCACTCAAATTTATCTTCTTCACTTAAAACACCCTCCTCAATGGCAGCAGAGGCTACTAAAGGTTTAAAGGAAGAACCAGGCTCGTAATTCCATCCATATGCAGGATCTGGAAATTTTGCCTTTGAAAATTGAGAGAAGTCATTTGGGTCAAAATTGGGCAATGTTGCCATACCTATTATTTCCCCTGTCTTAATATCCTCCAGTATTGTAATAACCCTTTTAGGTTTATACTTTTCAATGGTTTTCCTCATCTCAAATTCCATTATTGCCTGAATGTTTATATCTATGGTTAAATATATATCTGCTCCGTTTCGTGGTTTCTTTATGTAGAATTCGGTTCCAGGTATCTCTCTTCCAAGAGCATCTTTAAGGAATCCTATTGTTCCATACTCTCCCCTTAAAATACTATCAAATTTGTACTCCAGTCCTTCGAGTCCCCTGTCAATTCCCATCTCTCCAATTATATAGGATGCCAGATTATGCATTGGATAGAAGCGTTCGTAATAAGGTTCAAAGTATAAATACTTAATATTTAGTTTCTCTATTCTTTCTTTCTCCTCTTTATCTATACCAGTCTTTAAGACAAGATAACTTGAGTTTGTGTTAATTTTATTCCTTAGCGTTTTCTTTTCAATGCCCAATTTATCTGAAACCTTGTCCAACCACCTCTCCTTGTCATCAATTTGTGATGGATTGGTAACAACTCTGTATCTTTTTATGGAGATGGCAAGGATTCTTCCATTTCTATCATAAATTGTTCCTCTCTTTCCCGGAACGCGTCTTCCTACTGATTGCCATTGAGCTTCTGCTCTTCTTTTGAATTCCTCCCCCTTTATAACATCAAGATACAGTAGTCTTACACCAAAAACTATTGAAAGAATCAGAAAGATAAGTAAGCTTTTTACAATTCTATTTTCCACTGTCTTCTGTTTTCTTTCCACTTCCACCATCTATAAATATAACCTCCGCATCTTTTAGATTTAACTTCTCTATTGCTCTCTCTATCAGTGCAGTTGGATTGGTCATCTCCTCCAGTTTAGATTCAAGATTTCTTCTCTCCTCTATTAGAGAATCAAGGTCTCTTTTTAATATATTCCTTTTATTCTCCAGATTCATAATCTGAAGGTTGAGTAGCCCATAGAAAAATACAAGTAGAATCGTTATGATAATAAATATACTAAATCTTTTTAGCCACTCTGAGTTTTGCACTGCGACTCCTTATATTATCCTCAATTTCCTCTTCTTGAGGTGTTATAGGCCTTTTTGTAAGAACTTTAATTACTCCCTCTCTTTCAAGTTCCAAAAACCTTTTCTTTACCATTCTATCCTCAAGGGAATGATACGAAATTATTTCAACAACTCCATTTTTGTTTAAATAGTCCTGGAAAGATGAAAGGAAGGTTTTTAGGTTTTCTAACTCTTTATTTACATATATTCTTAATGCCTGGAATACCTTTGTTGCAGGGTGTATACTCCCTTTCCTCATGTAGGCTGGATACAGGGATTCTATAATCTCTTTAAGTCTCTTTCCTGTGGTTATCGGTGCTTTCTCTCTTTCCTGAACAATTTTTCTTGCTATCCTCTTAGCTTCTCTTATCTCTCCAAAAGTTTTAAAGATATATGTAAGTTCCTTCTCTCCAAGGGAGTTTATTACATACTCTCCACTTCTAATGTTTTTCCGATATCTCATATCAATGCTTATATCATCATCAAAGGAAAAACCCCTTCCCTTTCTTAAATGAAAGGAAGAGAAACCTAAATCCAGAAGCATAAAATCCACCTTCTCTATACCAAGTCCTTTTAGCACTAAAGGAAAATTTTTGTAATTATCGTTTATTAGAATGACTCTTCTGTTATCAGTTTTAAGTCTTTCTTTGGCAACCTCTAAGACATCTGGATCTATATCCAACCCTATAAGTAGGGAATCCTCTTTCATTCTCTTTATTATTTCATAGCTATGCCCACCCTCACCTATTGTGAGATCAAGGAATATTCTTTTTTTCTCAAAGTCTATATAGAAGAGTATCTCTTTGACAAGCACAGGTTTATGAATGGGCACCTTCATATATTCTCCACAAGTTTACTTACAGAGTTTTCATAGGAGAGTTCTTTTGTTTCTAAATATTTATCCCATGCATTTTTATCCCATATTTCAACTCTGTTAAAAACTCCAATAAATGCTACATCTCTCTTTAAAGAGGCAAACTTTCTGAATTCTAAAGGAATAAGAATTCTTCCCTGATTGTCAATCTCTACAAAAGTTGCCGATGAAAACCAAACTCTAAGGAAGAACCTTGTCTCTTTTGTAGTCAAACTTATTTTGGCAAGTTTTTTTGAAAGATTCTCCCACTCCTTTGTAGGGTATCCAAAAAGACACTTCTCAAGCCCCTTGGTGACTACAAATTTAGTTCCCAGTTCCTCCCTGTATATAGGAGGAACCATTACTCTTCCCTTACTATCCATTTTGTACAAATAGGTTCCCATAAACATTTATTCAATTTTACCACATTTTCCCACCAATTACCACTTCTCCAAGAATTGAACTTTCTCTAAGGGAATGTATTGATTGCAAAGATAATGCTATTCTTCTATTTGAGACTGCCGTTTCTTTATGAATCTTTCAATGAGAAGGAAGGCATCTCCTCTTGAGAGTTTCTTCCCAAATCTAACACCATCTGGGAGAAGGTTATGGGAAACTGAACATGAAAGTATCTTCTCTTTGTTTTCTGTGGCATTTTGAAATGTAATATCCTTAATTTCATTTTTAAAGGGAAAGAGATTAATTTCAAGAAAAAGAGCTTCTTCTATTGTAACTGCCGTATCTGGCTTTATCTCTTCCTCCGATAAAGTTTCAAGTCTTGAAAGCTCAATTAGATATGGATGCACCCAATGATCCTTTAGATTTACAAACCTTTCCTTCTTTTTAAATATTGATAGCACCGCATTAATAAACTTCTTTAATTTAGAAACAAGGGTTTCTTCTTCCCTTTTATAACTTTGGGTTACATTGTATCCCCTCACAAGAAGGGTTATAAATTCTCCCTGGGTTATTGCCCAGTCTATCCTGTAGGTTCCATCTGGATATCCAGATACCACATTCATCTCTCTTAAAAAGTTTATAGATGAAAGATATGGTTCAGGTATCTTTTCCTCTCTCTTTGCTCCAATGGCAAGCATGAGTATGAAGATAACCAAAATTGCTATAACTTTTTTCATAGAATAATTTTATCATTTATGGGATATAATAAAACTATAATGTTTCCGAGACTAAAGATAAATCTTAAAGCAATAGGAGAGAACTATTTAACCATAAAGAGTAGATGCGAGCCACTTGGTGTTGATGTGGTTCCTGTGGTAAAGGTTGTTCTTGGGGACGAGAATATAGTAAGGGTACTAAAATCCTTAGGTGCAAAAGTGATTGGAGATTCAAGGATGAGGAACATAAAGAATTTTTCCAATGTTAATGTGGAAAAGATGCTACTTCGCTCTCCAATGTTATCAGAGATAGAAGAGGTGATTGAATTTTCAGATATCTCTTTAAATACTGAAATAGAGGTTATAAAGCATTTATCAAAGGTCTCCTCAAGAAAAGGAAGGATTCATAAAGTTATAGTCATGGTAGAAGTTGGAGAGTTGAGAGAGGGTGTTATGCCTGAGGATGTTCTTTTCTTTGTAAAGAAGATTATGGATTTTTCATCCATTGAATTTCTTGGAATAGGGACAAATCTTACATGTCTATCAGGTATTATTCCCACTAAGGAGAATCTCGGAGTTCTTCTTAAATTAAAAAATCTTATTGAGGATCATGGAATTAGGGTAAAAGTTGTATCTGGTGGTGGTTCAAATCTTCTTCCCATGATATGGAGAGGAAAGCTTCCCAGATTTATAAATCAAATAAGAGTTGGAGAGGGTATATTTCTTGGGGTGGAAGCAATAAATAGGAAACCTCTACCTGGTCTAAGACAGGATACATTCACTCTGGAGGCAGAGGTTATAGAGGTTAAGAGAAAACCATCTCTTCCATGGGGAGAAAGAACCGTAGATGCCTTTGGAGAGGTGCCAGAGTTTGAGGATAGAGGAATTAGAAGAAGGGCAATTCTTGCATTGGGGAGGCAGGATGTCAGTCTCTCCGGCATCATCCCATTAGATAAGTTTGAAATCATTGGAGCCTCCAGTGATCACATGGTTATTGATGTTGAGAATTGTCCTCATATTAAAGTTGGTGATATAGTTTCCTTCAAACTCAACTACGCAGGGGTCCTTTTTGCAATGACTTCTCCCTTTGTGGAGAAGGTTTATATTGAAGAGTGAAATATATAAGTCTCTTTTTTACCTTTTTTAAGATAAGTGGTCTTACAATAGGAGGGGGGTATGCAATGATACCTCTTATTGAGAGAGAGATAGTTGGAAAAAATATAATGGATAAAAAAACATTCCTCAAGTGTCTTGTGAAAGCTCAATCGGTACCGGGTCCCATTGCTATAAATACTGCTTTCTTTGTTGGAAGTGAATTAGGTGGTATTCCCCTTGGTGTATTTCTTGTATTTTCAGTTTTTCTTCCCCCATTCATTACTATACTAATAGTGGCTAAATTCCTTTGGCGATACATTGATGTTCCATATGTAAAGTACTTTCTTGTAGGTGTGAGAATAGGAATATCTGTTATACTAATCGATTTTATATATAGAGTTACAAAAAAGTGGAGGTTGAGAAATTTTATACTGGTTCTGTTTGGGATGCTCCTCATAATTTTTTTAAAACTTCACACTATATACACTTTTATCCTTATCTCTCTTATCTACTTCCTTATTATAAGGGGTGAAAAATGATAATAAAACTCTTTCTCATCTTCCTTAAAATTGGTTTCTTTGCCTATGGGGGAGGTTGGGGTGTTCTCTCAATCATTAGAGATGAGATTGTAAGGGTTCATCACATTCTTTCAATGGATGATTTTCTGAACATGATTTCAATAGCTCAACTAACTCCTGGACCTATAGCTGTTAATGTAGCCACCTATACTGGATTTAAAGTCGCTGGTTTCTTTGGTGCCCTATCTTCAACCATAGGAGTAATTCTACCTGGTGTGCTTCTCTCCATGATTGTCTATGCGTTTCTACTTTTCATAGAGAAGAAGTATAGTTTAGATAAACTCTATAGAAGTTTAAGGGTGGGCGTAATAGTACTTGTTGCATACACCACATACCTTATCTTCACAAGTTCAGCAATAGTTGACTATTCATCCATAGTTGTCTTTGTTTTCCTTTTAGTTATTTATTTCAGATATAGAAAACTAAATCCACTCTACATAGTGCTATTTGGAGGCATTTTTTATCTAATTCTTAAGGTGATATAATTTCACCTTAGATGAAGAAAGGAGGAGAAGTGATGAATCATAAGGAGTTTTTAACAAAGGTTAACAATGAGTTGATGGAACTGGAAAAGGAGGTTGCAACTGCCTACTGGAATCTTACCACCACAGGAAAGAAGGATTGGGAGAAAAAATTTATAGAGGCAGATATAAAATTAAGAGAGTATCTATCGGACAGGAGTAAATTTGAACTGGTCAACAAGTTTTTACAGAATAACTCCCTTTCTCCCCTTGAGAAGAGAGAGTTTATTCTTTTAAGAAATGTAATGCTTCCAAATCAGATTGATAAAGAGACATTGAAAGTTGTTTCAGAGAAAGAGGCAGAAATAGAAAGTATTTTTACAAGTTTTAGAGGAGAAATAGATGGAAAGAAAGTGACAAATAATGAAATTGAAGAGATACTCAGAAATGAGAGAGATTCGTCTTTAAGAAAAAAAGCTTGGGAGGCAAGTAAAGAGATAGGAGAAGTTGTTGGTCCAAAGATCCTTGAATTGGTAAAGATAAGAAATAAAATCGCAAGAGGATTTGGATATAGTAATTATTACGAGATGATGTTTGAACTTCAAGAACTGAATGTAGATAGGATTCACAGTATATTTAAGGAATTTAAAAACAAGACAGATAAAACATTCAAGGCAATGAAGGAAGAGATAGACAATAGGCTCTCAGAGCGGTTTGGTGTTTCAAGTAAGAACCTTATGCCATGGCACTACTCTGATCCATTCTTTCAGGAGGTCCCTCATATATATGACATTCCCTTTGATGAGATTTTTAAAGATAGGGATATAGAAGAACTTACAGTGAAGACTTATGAATCTATGGGAATGGAGGTTAAAGATATACTGGCAAGGAGTGACCTTTACGAGAGAGAGGGAAAGAATCAACATGCCTTTTGCATACACATAGACAGGAGTGGAGATGTGAGAATCCTTGCAAACATAAGACCAAATGAGAGATGGGCTGAAACCATGCTTCATGAGATGGGACATGCTGTCTATGATAAATATCTGAATATGGATTTACCTTTCCTACTTAGGGAACCTTCCCATACATTTACCACTGAGGCAGTTGCCATGTTCTTTGGTAGATTTGCAAGAAAGTGGGTTTGGTATAAAGAAATCGTCGGAGTTGAGGAGGAGTTAAAGGATTATAAAGATTTAATAGATAAACTTTTAAAGTTACAACTTATGATTTCAGCAAGATGGATAATAACTTTTGTTTTTTTTGAAAAGAAACTCTATGAGATGGAAGATAACATTAACAATTTATGGTATGATTTTGTAGCTGAAAATCAATTCCTGAATACTCCTAAGGATAGAAGAAATAGATTTGATTGGGCAGCAAAGATTCACTTTGGAACCAATCCAGTCTACTATCAAAACTATCTACTTGGAGAGATGATGGCTTCTCAGATGGATGAATTTATAAAAGCAAACATCTCTCCATTACCTTTTAAGCCAGAGGTTGGCAAATTCTTTATAGAAAAAATATTTGAACCCGGTAGTTCTTTAAGATGGGATGAACTACTAACCAGTTCTACTGGCGAAACTCTAAATCCGAATTATTTAATAAATCAACTCGTATAGATTAAGTTTTAATCTTCTTTTTGAGAAGATTACCTAACCGTTTTATGCCCTCCTCTATCTGCTCCATGCTTGGTAGAGAGAAGTTCAACCTCATGCAATTGTGTATATTTCTGTGAGCGTAAAATGCTGCTCCAATAACGAATGCCACTTTCTCCTCTATGGCTTCATAGAAGAGTTCTTCAGTGTTTATGTATTCTGGACAGGTTACCCATACAAATAAACCACCCTCAGGTTTGGTCCATTTAACTTCTTCAGGAAAATACTTCTCCATAGCTTGAAGCATGGCATCTCTCTTCTTCTTATACTCTCTCCTTACAGTTTCAAGGTATGGTTCAAGGTATCCTCTTTTCAAGAATTCATAAACTATAAACTGGGTTATAGATGGAGAGCACAAATCTGCTGCCTGTTTTGCAATTACAATCTTTCTTACTGCCTGTGGATCTCCAACTATCCATCCAAGTCTAAGACCAGGAGAGAGAATCTTTGAGAATGTCCTTAATGCTATAACATGTGATATATCCATACTGATCAGTGATGGAACTCTTTCTCCCTCAAATCTGACTTCACCATATGGATCATCTTCTATAATTGGAATCTGGTATCTCTCTGAAATTTCTATTATCTCTTTCCTCCTCTCTAAGGAGAGAGTTACACCTGTTGGATTGTGAAAATTCGGAACGACATAGATAAATTTTGGTTTTATTCCTTCCTTCCTTAACTTTTTTATGCTTTCTTCAAGAAGAGATGTGTCTATTCCATCTTTGTTTATTCTCACATCCACAAATTTTGCCTGGAAGGCATTAAAAGCTTGAAGGGCACCAAGGTATGAAGGAGATTCTACAATTACAGTATCTCCCGGGTTTATAAATACCTTTGCCACAAGATCCAATCCCTGTTGGGAAGCTGTGGTAATTATAAGGTTATCTAAGGAAGCATTTACTCCTTCTTTCCTCATCTTCTCCACAAGGAGCTCTCTTAGTTGTTTTAATCCCTCAGTTACTCCATACTGGAGAGCTTCTTTACCATAGTTTTTAAGTACATAATCACTTACCTCTCTTATCTGCTCTGTTGGAAATAATGTTGGATCTGGAAAACCACCTGCTAATGAAATTACCCCTTTTTGTTTTGCAACTTTAAGTAACTCCCTTATCTCCGAAGCTCTCATTCCCTTTGCTCTCTCAGAATACAATCCTTCCCAATCAATTCCAATCTCGTTAGGTGATACCCCCATCTTTTCACCTTCCTTTCTTTAAGTTTTTTGCCACAGATGATTTTAACAAACCAATACCGAAAAGTCAAATGAATGTATAAGTCCACAACATATTGGAAAATCCAAACTCATCTATAATATACCTCAAAGGAGACTTATAGTTAAGAGAGGTATGAGGTCTCTCTGTGTTATAGAAGATTAGATACTCCATGAGTTTCCTGTTAAACTCATCTATATCAAAGATAAGGTCATCATAAGCTTCATTTGCAAACTCCTCCTTAAGGGTTCTGTTGAATCTCTCTATGTATGAGTTCATTATAGGTCTCTTAGGGTATGTGAAGAAATGAGTTATTCCCTCCTTCTCAAGATAATCTCTGAAGTATCCATGAAACTCACTACCATTATCTGTCTGTATATGTGTTATAGGGAATGGGGCTACCTCCTTCAACTTCTTCATGAAATCCATAGATGTTTTACTTGATAATCTCTTATATGCATAGGCAAAGGCAAATCTCCCCTTTACATCCACTGCTGTAACTATGTATCTTCTTATTCCATCCATAAAGATTACTATACTATCAATCTCAATTAGATCTCCAGGGTTCTTAGGTCTATACCCACCTCTCCTTAGTTTCTTCTTCATCTTCCTCTTCTTCTCCTTACCAAAGTGTGTATACTCCTTGTGATAGAAGAATAGATTCCTATCCTTTATTATTCTCCCTATGGTTGAGGAGGATACTGTTTTTATACCATTCTCCTTACAATACTCATCAAGCAATACCTTTATCTTCTCCTTACCTATCCTTCCATATCTCTTTCTTATATCCACTATAAAGTCAATAACTCTTATATCAATATTCCTCTTCCTTCTTCTCTTTGGTGCCCTACTCTTATCCTTAAGGGCTTCTATCCTTCCGCTGTTATCTCTTAGTATCTTCCTCCATCTGTATATGGTTGATTTACTTACACCAAAGGCATCTATTGTAGGTTTTAATCCATACTTCTCAAAGAAGGAGAGGATCTTTAACTTTCTCTTCACACTCTCATCTATCAATCCATTCTCATACTTCATAAGAAGATTATACACTGATACAAATCCCTTTATACCCTTATAGATACAGAATAGTCTCATCTTCCACACCTCTTCCTATTGATACTTCTAATACATGTATTATTACTACTAAGGGATTCCAATATGTTTTTGAACTTCTTCAGGAGTTTCTGTTTCCTCCCCTTTCTTAATTAGAGGGATGATTTTCATAAGTATT
>JAGGSY010000070.1 GCA_021158845.1 Caldisericia bacterium | reverse complement strand
GTAGTAACATCTCCCCAGTGAGACTTTATTGACTCAATTGTAAGGGTGACTGGGCCAATATTAACTTTTTGTGGAGTGTCTGAATTTAATCCTTCCAGTATGCCAGTTTTTATGGGGCTTGAAAGTTCGATTGGGAACTGAACTTTTGTAACTTTCAGATCAAAGGTCAAAATTCCTTTGAGTCTCATTGTTGATGTCTCACCGTTTTTTATATGGGATACCCACCACTCGGGGAGTTTAGTATTTTCAAACTTTGTCGAAATCACTATTTTTGACTCTGAATTTGCTTTGATCTCTCCAATCGTTGAAGAACCTTCACCCATTTTTATATTATTCATATAAACTTCTACTAAGGCATTCTCTATTGGAATTGGAACTGCATTAGGGTTGTAGAGTGTGATCTCGGTAATTATCTCAGTTGTTGAATGAGTTATTTTCCCCCATTTATGGTTTACAAGCTTTATTTCCGGCTTTTTTAGTATTTGTGTAGTAGTTGTTGAGGTATGTAGGGAGGTTCCTTTTTGTGTACAGCCCGCAAAAGCAACACTCACCAATAACACAACAATCAAACCACAAACCAACTTTATTTTCGTCATTTTTTACCCCCCCTCCAACACTGTAAAGAGTATAAAAAGAAAAAACTCAAGATTTCTTGGCTAACCACAAGAGGACTCCTTTGATAAATGGCCAATTTGTCCTAATATATTCTCCATTCTGTTCATCACTGAGTGCCATGCTGGAACCATAAGCCACTATTCTACCACTACCAACTTCTACTGCAGCTGCAATTATTGGCTTTGATCCTTTTTCTTTGGTAATATCTCCTGTCTCAGAGACTGCATAAGAGGTCTCATAACCCCTTATTAACCATATTGCGTTTCCACTTATGTCCAAAGTGTTACCGGAGTAATAAAGCTGGTGTGCCCCACTAAGAAATCTTGTTGTGGGATGAACAAAGTTGAATTCACCAACAAGTGGATAATAGGATTTCCCGGTGTTGTACTCGTCATCCATGAGCTCGTCATCATTAAACTTAATTCCAAACTCCTCAGTAACCTTGTTGAGGCTTCTATAGTAGACGTACTTATACCAGTCTCCCGTAATCAGAAGCCCACCTCCATTCCTAACCCACTCCTTAATTGCTTGGGCTTCTTTCTCAGTAATGTCCGATTTTGGATTAGGTATGATCAGCACATTGTACTTGGAGAGCAAGTCAAGCGTTATCGGCTGGGCGTTCACATCAACCAACCATCCAAGCTCGTTCTTTATCCTAGTTATCAGTCCAGTAAGTCTCTGGTCATTGAAATACTGGTTATGTGATGCATCTATGAG
>JAGGSY010000069.1 GCA_021158845.1 Caldisericia bacterium | reverse complement strand
GAACTGTGGCTTCTGAGAATGCGTAGAGAAGTTTTGCTCCGTGCCGTATAATTCCACCATGTTCCTGATTTACTCCGGGAAGAAAACCAGGAGTATCTGTGAATGTAACGAGGGGAATATTAAATGCATCACAGAATCTCACAAATCTTGCTGCCTTATCAGATGAGTTTATATCAAGGACTCCTGCAAGATACTTTGCCTGATTTGCCACAATTCCAACACTTCTTCCACCTATTCTTGCAAATCCAACAACAATGTTTGGAGCATACAAAGCGTGAACTTCAAGAAATTCTCCATTGTCAACCACTCTTCTTATAATATCTTTGACATCGTAGGATTTGGATGGATCTGTTGGAACTATGTCTCTTAATTCGTCATCTGCTCTATCAATAGGATCACCTGTTTCGACTATGGCTGGTTCCTGAAGGTAGTTATCTGGAATGTAAGATAGAAGCTTCTTTGTAATTTCAATGGCATCTTCATCATTTTTTGCAAGAAAATGAGCATTACCGCTCTTTTGGTTATGGACAAGTCCTCCGCCAAGTTCCTCCTGACTTATCTCTTCTCCTGTTACTGCTTTAACAACATTGGGACCTGTAATAAACATTGTTGCCTTCTCTGTCATTATTATGAAATCTGTAATTGCCGGGGAATAGACTGCTCCTCCAGCTGTAGGTCCCATGTTGATGGAGATCTGTGGAATAACTCCAGAAGCTTTTGTGTTTCTAATGAATATTTCTCCGTATCCAAAGAGTGAGTCAACACCTTCTTGAATTCTTGCACCACCAGAGTCATTCATACCAATAAATGGAATACCGAGTTTCATGGCAAGATCCTGCATCTTAGCTATTTTCAATGCGTGCATTTCGCCGAGAGAACCTCCCAGTGTTGTAAAATCCTGAGCGTAGAGAGCTATTCTTCTTCCATTGACAGTGGCTACACCTGTTATAACTCCATCTCTTGGAATAAACTTCTTATCAAGACCAAAGTAGGTGCTTCTTGTTTTTACAAACTCTCCGAATTCGGTGAAGGAACCAGGATCAACGAGGAGTTCAATTCTTTCCCATGCAGTCAATTTTCCTTTCTTGTGTTGTTTCTCAACCTTTTCAGGACCTCCACCCTCTTCTATTTTCTTCCGTTTCTCCTCCAACTCTTTCAACAGATCTTTACTTTCC
>JAGGSY010000068.1 GCA_021158845.1 Caldisericia bacterium | reverse complement strand
ATCAGTTGTTATAGTGATCCTCATAATCGTTATATTTTTCTCAGTGATTGTTCCTCCTATAGTGAATGAGACTTCAAAGCTTGTAAATAACTTTACTTCCATTGCATCTGAATTTGCCTCCTATCTTACAAAGATAGGGGAGAAGATTCAGGAAATTGGAGGGGAGAACAAGATTCTTGCAGTTGGGATAGAAAAAATTGCAAAGTATATAGAAGATAAATTACCGGATATAATGAACCAGGTTTCTCAAAAGATTCTCTCCTTTTTCACATCATTTGTTAAGCTCTCCCTTGCCTTTATTGCATCTCTTATCCTTTCCATATTCTTTATTTTTGATAGAGAAAAGATTCTCTCTTGGGTCTTATCGCAGTTTCCTGAAAATATAAGAGGAAAGATTACTTCCTATTCAGAAACATTGAATTTCTATCTTAAAAGATACATCTTTGTTCAATCAATAATGAGCACAAGCATTGGTATTACCATATGGCTGGTTGCCTCCCTACTTAAGATACCCTATGCAGGCACTTTGGGTTTTATCGGTGCAGTTGGAGAGGTTGTTCCTTATGCTGGGGCAATTTTCACATTTTTATTAGGCGTGGTTTTATCATTGACTGTTTCTCCACTTACAGCTTTATGGTTCTCAATATTTTACATTGCCCAGCAACAATTAACATCAGAGTTTGTCTATCCACTTCTATGGGCAAAAGCAGTACTAAAGATAAGTCCATTCTTTGTTCTTATAACAATGCTTATTGTTGGAGCCATATTTGGTATATGGGGAGTTCTATTCACCGTCCCCATATTAATAATTCTAAAGATCACCTTTGACTATTTAAAGGAGGAGAAGATTCTTTGGAAAATAAGGAAAGTTTAGAGGAATTAAAAAGGGAAATAGGAGATTGTAGAAGATGTGATTTATGGAAGACAAGAACCCATCTTGTATTTGGAGATGGAAATCCAAATGCTAAGGTTATGCTTATAGGGGAAGCTCCAGGTTTTTATGAAGATAAGGAGGGAATTCCATTTGTTGGTGCAGCAGGAAAGTTCTTAAACAAACTTCTTGAGAGTGTGTCTTTAAAGAGGGAGGATATTTATATTGCCAATATTTTAAAGTGCAGACCTCCCAAAAATAGAGATCCTTTACCAGAGGAGATAGAAGCTTGTTCTCCATTTCTTGACAGGCAGATTGATATAATAAAACCAAAAATTATAATATGTCTTGGTAGATTTGCAAGTAAGTATATCTTGGATAAGTTTGGATTTTCTGATGCAGATTCTATAAGCAAGATTCATGGAAAGATTTTCGTGTCAAATACTCCCTTTGGAATTTTAAAGATTATTCCCATGTATCATCCTGCATCTGCACTCTACAGAAACGAGTTAAAGGAGGTGCTTTTATCAGACTGGAACAAAATAAAAAACCTTATTTTAAAAATTTAACCAAAGTTTACCATTTTTCATCTCTCCATGAGCTCCCTTAAAGATTCTTCTGATATATATTCGTTTGCAATTGCATCAAGTGATGTTTCTTCTATTAAATCTGTGAGAAAATCCATATCTCTTGCAAACAATAGTTTCCCATCTTTAAAGATGCTGTTTTAAATACATCTTCTCTTTTTGTGTTGTATAAATTTTATATAGCTATCTGATATAATATTTCCTGTGAATACGAAAGATTCTGCAATCAAAACAGTGGACCTTTACAGGTTTTATAAAAAGGGTAAAAGGATTATAGAGGCTCTCAAAGGAGTTAATATAGAGGTGGAAAAGGGAGAGCTCTTTGGGCTTCTTGGACCAAACGGTGCAGGAAAAACAACCCTTATAAAGATTCTTACAACTATACTTCTTCCATCAAAAGGCAAAGCATTTGTTTTAGGAAATGATGTGGAGAAGAATACTTTAAAAATAAGGGAGAGAATAAATATGGTCAGTGGTGGGGAGTGGTCTGGTTATGGAATTCTCACTGTAAGGGAGAATCTGTGGATGTTTTCTCAGTTTTATGGTATCCCATCAAGGGTGGCTAAAAGGAGAATAGAGGAGTATCTTGAAATCTTTGGTTTGAAGGAAGATGGAAATACAAAGGTTAGTAAACTCTCCACAGGAATGAGGCAGAAGATGAATATTATAAGAGGGATAATATCTGATCCAGAGGTACTTTTTCTTGATGAACCAACCCTTGGACTTGATGTGCAGATTGCAAGGACGGTGAGAAGCTTTATAAAATCATGGATGAGGGAAAGACCGGGAAGAACAATACTCCTTACAACTCACTATCTTCATGAAGCAGAGGAGCTTTGTGATAGGATAGCCATAATAAACAATGGGAGGATTGTAGCACTTGACACACCAAAGGGTTTAAAGGAGAGGATGAAAAACAAAGTATTTTATTCTGTAGAGGTAAGAACAGATTCCTATGATAAGTTAAAGGAAGATATACCCTTTATATACAATGTTTCAATAAATCCTCTACCAGATGGTAAGTTTGAATTGAAATTTCAGATGGATAACGAAGAGAAAATATCAGACCTTTTTCTCATTCTTAAAAATAGAAACATACTTGTTTCATCCTTTAGGAAGAGAGAGCCAACCCTTGAAGATGTATTCTTTGAAATAGTTGGAGATAAAGATGAAAAGATACATAGTTAGAAATCTAAGAGCCATATGGGGAAGAGCATATCCAAGGGTTATAGCTGCAAATAG
This sequence comes from Caldisericia bacterium, assembly GCA_021158845.1. Lineage (NCBI taxonomy): Bacteria > Pseudomonadati > Caldisericota > Caldisericia > Caldisericia bacterium. The sequence continues at coordinate 3,979 of JAGGSY010000068.1, read as the reverse complement.
GGAGTATTCCTGGATTGTAGCAGATGTGGTTTTACCTCTCTTATCAGTTCTTTCCTATGGTTTATTATACAAATTTCTTGGTGCTGGGATTGATTTTCTTGGTTTTGCCATACTTGGTGGAGCCATGAGTGCATTCTGGGTTAATGTATTATGGGATATGGCTTCTCAGCTTTACTGGGAGAGAATGGGAGGAAATCTATCTCTTTACATTATTGCACCAATATCCCTTATGTCCATTCTCTTTGGAATGAGTCTTGGAGGGATGCTGTCCACAGCTTTAAGAGCATCAGCAACAATCTTTATCGGGTCAATAGTTTTTAAAATTCCATTTAAGACAGGAAACCCTGTTCAGCTTTTCCTTATCTTCTTTTTAACACTTTCATCTCTCTATGGTCTTGGTATGCTTCTTTCTTCTCTTTATCTTATATGGGGAAGGGAGGCATGGCATCTCTCTGAATTTCTTCAGGAGCCTGTTTATCTTATCACAGGTATGTATTTTCCTATAAAATTTCTTGGACCAGTTGGTTTCTTTTCATCTCTTATTCCATTAACCCTTGGCCTTGATGGTTTAAGGCAGCTCCTCTTTAAAAAAGGAGAAATCTTTGGTTTTCTTTCGGTAAATGTGGAGATTCTTATTCTTTTAGTTCTCACAATTGTCTACCTTTTCCTTGCACATTTTTACTTAAAAAAGATGGAGAGACTTGCAAGAAAGGAGGGTAAAATTACAATAAGATGGGAGTAGTAAGAAGGCTCTTTTTGAACTTTAAAACCTCCTTTTTTCTTGGATGGAAGATTGAGAGTAACTGGACAGATCCATTTTTATTTACAATATACTCCCTTGCAAAACCTTTATCTTCTTCCTTTATCCTTATAATTATGTATCTCATCATAACAAGAGGAAAAATTGGGTTAACCTTTCCCCATCTTCTTATAGGAAATGCCCTTCATCTCTATACTGCCAATGTTCTTTTTGGTATGGCATGGGCAGTGATTGATGATAGGGAGTTTTATGAGACATTAAAATATATTTATATATCTCCTGTGAACCTCTTTATCTATCTTACAGGTAGGGGTTTTGCAAAGTTTATAACTACATCTGTTTCTGTAGGAATACTAATCTTTGTAAGTTTCACCTTCTTTAAGTTAAGTTTGAACCCAATTGCAGGATGGTTCATCATTCTTCCTCTGTTCTTTATTCTTGGTGTTTTTTCACTGTTTATAATTGGTTATTTCTTTGCAGGACTTAACTTCCTCATTGCAAAGAATGGCTGGTTTTTAACTCAGAGTGCAACTGGTATATTTCTTCTCTTCACAGGAGCAATCTTTCCACTCGATGTATTTCCTCCCTTCTTGAGAAATATCGGCTATTTTATTCCACAGACCATATGGATGGATGGGATGAGAAAAATTTTGCTTGGAACTGGATGGAATAGTTTAACAAAAGATATGTCAATTCTTACGCTCACAAAAATACTTCTTATTCAGAATGTAGTTTATTTTGTTCTTGTAACTCTATTTTTCTCCGTCTCTCTATTTGTTGCAAGGAGAAATGGTCTTATAGATCAGAAAACTCTTGATTAACTGAATAAACTCCTTGCGATAGGGAAGAGTTTTAAGAAAATATCATATATTTCAGGAAGAGTTTTGCCGCAAGGGTTTACTTCACAGTTACCATCTCTTGAGAAGTATATGTAATTTATTCCAGCATTTTTTGCTCCCTCAATATCTTTTTCTATTTTGTCTCCAATATGAACCATCTCTTCCTTTCTCACTTTAAAATCCTTCAGTGCTTTTAAAAAAACCTTCTTATTTGGTTTCACCCATCCTGTTTCATCTGAAAAGTACATCCTTTTAAAATAGCTATTAAGAGCATACTTTTCAAGAATCTTTCTTAAAGCCCAGCCTGGCGTTCTCCCTGCATCTGAAATTATGCACATATCTATTCCAAGGTTATAAAATTTTTTAAGCGTTTCCTTTGCCCCTTCAACTAAAGGTGGAGGATAGAAAAAAATTGCACTCTCATAGGCTTTCTTTATCTCATCAAATACAATTTGATTTACCCTCACTCCAAATCTTTTTAAGATATATTTTATCTGCTTTTCTGTCCCTATGCTCCTCTTTGTTTTATCCTGAGTTTCAAACAGCCAATTGCTCATCCTTAGATATGCTTTTCTTATATCTTCCAGTTCAATATTAAGAGGGGAGAGACACTCATAAATCTTTCTTATCCGTATCTCTCCCCTCTTATCCTCAAGTTCTCTTCTATCCTCTATTATTGTGTTCCAGAGGTCAAAGCTAATTAGCTTTATCAACTTCTTCTTTTTTCTTTCTCCTGAATTCCTCAAGTATCTTCTTTAACTCCTCTCCCTCCATTGTCTCTTTTTCCAATAGGACTTCAACAACTTTGTGAACTGCCTCGCTATTCTCTTTTAGTATTGCCTTTGCTCTTTCATGACATTTCTCAACGATGTCTCTTATCTCTCTATCAATCTCGTATGCTATCTGGTCAGAGTAGTTTTTCTCTGCGGCAATATCTCTTCCAAGAAACACAAATTCTCCTTTCTTTCCAAAGGTCAGTGGTCCAAGTTTCTCACTCATTCCAAACTCTGTTATCATCTTTCTTACAATCTCTGTTGCTCTTCTTAAATCGTTCTCAGCCCCTGTAGTTTTTTCACCTATAAAGAGTTCTTCAGCTGCTCTTCCCCCAAGAAGGACACTAACCTCTTCAAGGAGTTCCTCCTTTGTCTTCAGGAACTTTTCCTCCTCTGGTAATTGGAGTGTATATCCAAGAGCCATTCCTCTTGAAACTATGGAGATCCTGTGGACAGGATCAGTGTGTGGAAGATAATCTGCCACAATGGCATGTCCTGTTTCATGAAAGGCAATCATTCTCTTCTCTCTTTCGGAAACTACCCTTGATTTCTTCTGAGGTCCTGCTATTACTCTATCTATTGATTCTTCCAACTCTTCCATTGTAATTTTGTTCTTGCCTCTCCTTGCTGCAAGGAGGGCAGCTTCATTTACAAGATTTTCAAGATCTGCGCCAGTGAATCCTGCTGTTCTCTTCGCAAGCACAGAGAGATTTATGTCATTGGCTAAAGGCTTATTTCTTGTATGAATTTTTAGTATAGCTTCCCTTTCTTTCACATCTGGATAATTTACCACTATCCTTCTATCAAACCTTCCAGGTCTTAGGAGTGCTGGGTCAAGAATATCTGGCCTGTTTGTTGCAGCAATTACTATAATTCCGCTATTGGGATCAAAGCCATCCATCTCGACAAGGAGTTGATTTAATGTCTGTTCTCTCTCATCATGTCCTCCACCAAGACCTGCTCCACGCTGCCTTCCAACTGCATCAATTTCATCTATAAAAATAATACAGGGTGCATACTTTTTTGCCTGTTCAAATAGATCTCTAACTCTTGCAGCACCAACACCAACAAACATCTCCACAAATTCAGAACCAGAAACACTAAAGAATGGAACACCTGCCTCTCCAGCGACTGCTCTTGCAAGCAAAGTCTTTCCACATCCAGGTGGACCAACAAGAAGAACTCCCTTTGGAATTTTTGCTCCAAGGGCAGAAAATTTTCTCGGATTCTTCAGGAAATCTATCTCTTCCTGGAGTTCCTCTTTAACCTCCTCAAGTCCAGCAACATCATTGAATGTTATTTTTGGTTTATTCTCAAGGAAGAGTCTTGCCCTACTTTTTCCAAAATTAAACACCTGAGAGTTTCCACCTCCAGAGAGCGATCTCATCATCATCATCCAGAAGAAGATGATTATCACAATTGAACCAACATTTGATAGTATGTACCACCACATTCCACTGTTGGAAGATGGTTTAACAGTTACATCTACATTGTGATCTATAAGAATTTTTGGTAGGTTTGGATCATTAAAAGGGGGTATTGTTGTTTGAAATCTTCCTCCGTCTTTCAATGTTCCTGTAACATTTTGATCAGTTATAACAACATCC
>JAGGSY010000067.1 GCA_021158845.1 Caldisericia bacterium | reverse complement strand
GTTTTAATATTAATAGCCTCTGTTTTATTATTTACTTTCATTTACTACACTAATTCTGTTTGGAACGCCCAAAAAGAAATTAATAAAAAGGTAGCTTTTATAAATTTAAAACTTGAGAATAAAGTAGTTTCTTTTGATAAAAATGGGGATTTTATAAAAAATGGGGAAACCTCTGGACTACCTGAAATTAAAGCTGAAGGAAAAAAATTTAAAAAACACTATGATGCTATAAAAGAACTCTCTTTCGTTTTCCCTCTTATACAGGATTTATTGAACAGAGAAAACTTTAAACTTATCCTTGACCTTGAAAAAGATGAGATTCTTATGGAGGGCAATGGTTTTAAAGCACTAATAGGGAGAAAAAACATAAAAAGACGAATTGAAAATGTGATAACTCTTGTTCATAAAGAAAAGGTAAGTGGTTTCATTGACGCCTCCTTTGATAGTATGATGGTAGTGGAGAAATGAAGAGGAAGAGCATAACAATAATTGAATTAAAGGAAAATGGAAAGATTATCTTTACCACAGGAAATGCTCTTGGAGAAGGTATAGATATAATTCTAAGAGAAGAAATTTATTCTTCAGAACTTAAAAAGGGTAGGATAGCTGAAACGGGCATATTTAAAAAACAGATTCTTGATAAGATAAAAAAGATAGAGGACGAAGTTGGAGAAACAGATATATTTGTATCCATAAACGATACTCCCTCTGTTCACAAAAAGAGGATACTCATTAAAACCAAAGGAAGAAAGATCAAGGAGAGGGATATAACCAGTATGGAATCTCTTATTAGGGATTCTCTAACCAAAAAGGGGAAAGAGGTAGTTCAAATAATTAGAGAGGGATTCTCTATTGATGGAAAAAAGGTTTCAACTCCAATAGATGAAAGGGGAGATAGGTTTATTGGAAACTTTCTTGTTTTTACCATAGATGATAAGAAACCAAAACTTATTAAAAGAATCCTTAATAAGAAACTCAGCGGATTTTTTATCGAACCACTTCTTGTCTTTTACGGCTTAAAGGCTTCTTTCTCAAAAAACTTCATAATTGTATTCAACACAAACAGCACTCAGATAATATTTGGAAGAGATAATTCACCAAGATATGTGGATAGTCTTCCCCTTGGAGTTAACGATATTGTAAGGGACCTTTCCTACATATTGAAGATCTCTCCCAGAGATGCAGAAAGATTACTTTACAAAGATAAACTTTTAGATCCAAGAATTTTAAAGGCAGAGGATTACCCTATTGCCATAGAAAAGAAAGTGGCGTCTATGCGTTTCCTTGAAATTCTGGAATTCATTGAGAACAGAACTGAAAGAATCAGTTTTAACTTCTTTCCTGAGGAAGTTGTAATATGCGGTGAAGGTGCTAAACTTAAGAATATAAAAGAGTTTACCAAGAAGTTCTTTGATCTACCTGCATCCTTGGGAGAGCCGGATGAGTTTAATTGTGAGCTCAAATTGGACAATCTACAGATGATATCTACTGTTGGTGGTTTTAAATTGGTGAAAATGATGGAGACAAAAAAGAGAGGTTTAATGGATAGTTTTATTAATTTGATGGAGAGATTATTTGATTAAAGGAGGAACTTATGGGTAATGCTTATGACCCATGGCAGGAAACAAAACCTATAATAAAGGTTGTGGGTGTTGGTGGAGCAGGCACCAATGCTGTGAATAGAATGATTGAGAGGGATGTTAAAAATGTGGAGTTTATAGCTATAAACACTGATGTTCAGGTGCTCAAACTCTCAAAGGCACACAGACTCGTACAGATTGGACCAAAAACAACTAAAGGTCTTGGTGCAGGTTCTGATCCTGAGCTTGGAGCACAAGCTGCCAATGAGAGTAGAGAGGAGATAAAGGATGCCCTTCTTGGAGCAGATCTTGTATTTATAACTGCCGGAATGGGCAAGGGAACTGGAACAGGAGCATCTCCAATTGTAGCAGAAATAGCAAAAGAAATAGGTGCTTTAACAATTGGTGTTGTTACAAAACCTTTTACATTTGAAGGTAGAAAAAGAATGATGACAGCAGAGGAAGGTGTTGAGCAGTTAAAAGAAAAGGTGGATACGCTAATCGTTATCTCTAACAATAGACTCCTTGAAATAACCTCTTCAAAGACGAGCCTGCTGGATTCCTTCTCTCTTGCAGATGAGGCGCTAAGACAGGGAGTTCAGGGAATATCAGATCTCCTTACACAGCCAGGAATAATAAATGTTGATTTCAACGATATATCTAAAATAATGAGAGGGGCAGGAAATGCATGGCTTGGTGTTGGTATGGGTTCTGGAGATAAAAGGGCAGAGCAGGCAGCAAAGAACGCTATAACCAGTCCACTTCTTGAGATATCATTGTCTGGAGCAAAGGGTCTTGTGGTGAACATAGCAGGGAACAAAAACATATCCCTACACGAAGTTAAAAGAGCTATGGGCGTTATTTCAAACTCCGTTGATCCAGAGGCGAATATAATCTTTGGAGTTACCATAGATGAAGAGCTTGGAGACCAGATGAAGATAATAGTAATTGCTACGAACTTCCAGCCGAAGTATAAAAGGGAAGCAATGCTTGAAGGTCTTGAATCAGACATTTTAACTCCTGATGATCTAAAAATTCCACCTTTTCTTAGAAGAAAGCGGAGGACTGAAGAAGAGTGAGAAGGTGGATACTTATAATAATAATCCTTTCTGTTGCCTTTGTATTTATAAAAGGAAAGAATGTGCTCTCTTTTCTCTCAATTCCAGACACAGTTAAATTGGAATCTGTGGAATCAAAAATTGTGGTAAACAAAAAGGCTTTTGCTTTGCTGAAGGAGAAGATTGTTTTTTCTCCCTACAAAGGAAAAGTGGAGTATTTTTTTAAAGAGGGAGACAGAGTACCTAAGGATGCACTTGTTGCACAGATTGAAACAGAAAATGGAATATTTAAATTCTTTGCTCCTGAAAGTGGAATATTCTCAAAAAAATTTGATGAACTCAGTTTGAGTAGAAATATAAATGAAACAATAATTGAAAAGTATCTAAAGGATAATAGAACACCCAGATATAAAACTATTGGAAAATTGGTAATACTCAACCCAGGTGATCCTGTCTTTAGAATAGTCGATAACTTAAGCGCTACTCTCTATGTTTTAAAGGATAGTATACTTGATAGGCTCATTGAGGATAGAGAGCTCTTTATAGAAGATGAGATAAGAGGTGAAGAGATTCCTGTCTATTTGAAATCTATATCAGGAGATCTTATTGAGCTGGAAATAAAGATGCATGTTGAAGATTTCATTAACAATAGAACTCCTATAATAAATATTATCGCATTTGAAGGGAAAGTTATTAGAATTCCAAAAAGGTTTATAATAAAAGAGGAGGGGATTATGATCAATGATGAAAATAATCCTCTATTTATATCTCTTGACAATCTTTTCTTTGTAAAGAAAGATAACTACTTTATATTTCCATCTATTGAGG
>JAGGSY010000066.1 GCA_021158845.1 Caldisericia bacterium | reverse complement strand
TGATGTAATTATTTAATTATGTTATAATTTAATTAAGTAATTAAATAATCAAGGAGGTTGACATGATCAAGATAGTCCTTGCCAATCAGAAAGGAGGGGTTGGAAAAACCACCATTGCCTTCCACTTAGTTAATTTCCTTAGGAAAAAGTATAAAGTTTTATCAATTGATATGGACCCACAGGGAAACTTCACCACCTCCCTTATGGAGGATGAAGTTCCAGATGCATCCCACATAAAATTAATCTTTGAGGGAGAGAAGCCAAAGCCTATGCAAATAAAGGAAAATTTGTATCTTATAGGTTCAGATATAACCCTCTCCAAGTATGAAGCTGATGTTAAACTAACCAACTTCTTTAGACTCAAAGACTTCCTTGAATCAGAAGAAAGAAAATATGATTTTGCCATCATTGATACACCGCCATCTCTTGGTTTATTCACAACAAATGCTTTTCTTGGAAGTGATTTTGTGATAATTCCAGTGGATATATCAAAGTTCTCCATAAATGGTCTATCAGACCTAATAGAATCCATAGAGAAGATAAAGGAAAGTACAAAAAAAGAGATTAAACCCCTTGGAATAATCCGCTCCATTGTGAAAGAGAGGGTTATTTTCTACAGAAAGATAAAAGAAGAACTTGAAGAAAAATATAAAGATCTACTCTTTGAAACAATAATACCTGAATCTGTAAGAGTAAAGGAAGCTGTTGCAAACATAAAACCTGTTTTTGAGTTGTATCCTAATCACAAAACATCTAAAGCTTTCCTTAGTCTTTTTAAAGAGATTGAAGAGAGGTTAAAGAATGAAGGAAAGCTACCTGGATAAACTTAAGGAATCGGCGAGGCTTAAAAAGAAGACTCTAACTCTTTACATAAACAAGGAGTTGATTAAGAAGGCAAAGATCTATGCAGTCCAACATGACATGAAACTTTCAGAACTATTTGAAAAGGCAGTAGAGAAATTCATAGAGGAAGGTTAAATATTCTTTATTGTGTGTTCTATAAATATTGTAAATCCTATTATTATTAGAATACTTCCCCCGATTATTGTGGAAATCCTTTCAAACCTTTTAAGAAAATTTGAAGATATTGAGCTTGAGGTAAATGTTATAAAGAAAGTCACAAGGAATATCACAAACGCTGGAAGGAGGATTGATACTCCTATTATGGAGAGGGAGAATCCAACAGCAAAGGCATCAATGCTTGTGGCAATGGAGATAAGAATTAAAAAGAGGGGACTTCCACTGAAACGCTTTATCTTTATCTCGCCATCCTTTATCCCTTCATAGATCATCCTCAGACCAACAAAGAGGAGGAGGGATAATGCAACCCAGTGATCTACTGGTTTTATAATCTCATAGAGATTATCCCCAAGAATCCACCCAAGGACAGCCATTAAAGATTGGGTTATTGATAGGGAGAGGGAAATTTTTAAAATGTCCTTAAAAAGTTTCTCCTTAAGAGACGCTGTCATACCTATGGAGGAAGCCATGGAGTCCATTGATAAACTAACTGCAATTATAAACAGAGTTAATGGATTCATTATTTAATAGTATATGGTAAAGACATTGGATTCTTTAAAATTTCTTCTCTCCTCATCTCTGTAAGCAAGGCACACCTCGCTAAATATACACCTTTTATCGCATGGAATTCCTGTTATAAGGGTGAGGGTGCAGTTTTTTTCATTAGTCCCTTCGCACTTTGCTCCACTCTTCAAGCAAAGGCTCCTTCCAAGAGACCAGAAGAGTTGGTCAAGTTTCTCAATGGGAATACCAGAAATCTCTGAAACCCTTTTCACAGCATCACCAATCATCTTCCTTAACCTTAAATCCTCTGTGAGAAAAACTCTCCTTCCATCAAGAAGTTTCCTCCTTAATGGATCTTCCACATCAACAATTCCAATTCTTAAAGAGACTCTCTCAAGATGATAATCCACAGGTGTCCATAGATTCTCCTCGTCCTTAATCTCCCAGAAACCAACCTTCTTTGCAATGTTTAAAAATAGAAATGTCTTTTTTGATAAGGGATCTGAGTAGGCTTTAAATCTATGAAATAGATCAATCATACCCAGTCCATCTTCTCTCTTTATAAATCCTTCTGAAATCTCGTTTATCTTCATCACATCAGAGGAAAAATCCCTCTTTAAAATCCTTGCTGCATTTCTAAGTAGATAGGCTCTCTCATAGTATCTATCGCCAGAACCTTTAAAGATCCTCTTTAAATCAGAACCTTTAATCCTCATCATCCTTTCAACACTTATAAATTCTGGATCCCTTCTCTTCTCCTCTAAAAAGGATGAGAGGAGAAAATCCCATCCCCTTTTAAAAACTCCATCAACAACTCCTGAGAAATTCTGGGTTTGGTGGCATATGGCATCCACATAGAAAAGAAGGGTAAGTCTCTCCCTTGCCTCCTCTTTTGTCTTCGCCCTATCTATCCCCGGTAGAACCCTAAAACTTATTCTCCTATCCTTAAGAAACCTTCCCAATTCATTAACTTTACTGCTGTTTATTTTAATCATTGTACGCCTCCTTTAACCTCCTAATTACATCTTCTCTTTCTATCTCAAGGAGTCTGTTTATACCAAAATCTTCAATAACAAAGGAGGAAAGGGTTGAACCAAATTTTAAGGAAAGAAAAGGGTCTCTGTATCTTATAAATGAACCAACAAAACCTCCAGCAAAAGATTCACCTGCTCCAGTGACATCTTTTACTCTTTCAGGTTGAACACAATTAACCTCATGGATCTCCTTTCCCTTAACAAAAACTGCTCCATCCTTTCCTCTTGTTATAACTATCATCTTGTTCATCCTTGAGAAGAAAGAGAGGGCATCATTGAAACTATCAGAACCAGAAAGGGTCAGTGCCTCAAGCTTATTTAGGAAAAACAGGTCAGATACCTCTATGGTCTTAATGACATTCTCCCTCTCCCTCTTTATCCTCAAAAGGTATGTTCCAGAAGAAACAAAACTACCTCTCTCTTTGAAATATTTTAAAATCTCAAGCTGATGCCTCTCATCTGATATAACTGCCACATGGACAAAGGGAGTTTCAGGAATACTCTTATAATCAAATATTTCAATATCTCTATCAATATCTTTTAAATAGTGGTCATTCCAGTTCTCATCATACCTTATATGAAATGATATATCTCCATCCCTCTTAAGGTATTTAAGGGGAAGTTTCTTCTCTATCTTTTTTATAGTATCCTCTTTAATTCCACTGGATAAATATCCCACTGGCACAACACTTGCTCCAGCAAGATACGCAGAGAGGGAAAAATAATTTCCACTACCACCTGCACATTTAATCTTTTCCCCAGATGGAAGCTCAATTAAATCAAAACTGAAACTTCCAAAAACGGTGAGTTCATATTCCAAAGAGTGGGACAAACCTTCCTCCTATATCTATTAATAAATTTTTTCTAATAACTCTATCAATTAACCCTTTTTCCTTTAGAAACTTCACTATATCTGAAAGCCCAATTCCTTCATTTCTCATAATAATTCTTTTACCCTTTCTTTTCTCCTCTTCAAGGAGAATGATTCTTTTAAGCTCAAACTCTCTTTTCTTTCCCTTTTTATTCACTCTTGTTATTGTCAAATCTTTAAGGTTCAAACTTTTAATACCTTTTCCAAAGAACTCTATCTCAAAATGAGTTGTAAGGGAAAAGAGGGATGGAGAATTCTCTGGTGTAATTCTAACCCTTTTTATCTTCATCCCATCTGGAGCGTTTTCCTTTAATCTTCTCTTGATTTCTTCAATTTCAACTTCTTTTATAAGATAAAAATCCATCACCTCATTCTCACCAACAACCCCCATGGGAAGGGGTGGACAGAAATCCATTTTAACTCTTGGATTAAAACCTTCTGTGAATCTTAAGGGAAGGTCTGTTCTCCTTAAGAGTCTCTCCCACACCCTTACAAGATCAAGGTGAGAGATAAAGATAAGTGCTCCTTCCTTTCCATACTCCACTCTCACTCTCATCTCACTTATTTTACCATCCTCTGAAGCATATTCCACATCCAGTGCATTTCTTTAAATCACCAAAGCATGGATAGGTTACCTTTTCCATCCTCGCTCTTTTCCTTTCAACCCTAAGGAATCCTTTGTTTATACCTATATCTATAAAATCCCATGGAAGGATCTCCTCCTCGGGAAAACCATCAAGAATTTTTCTGTAAAGTTCCTCCTTTCCTTTAAGACTTTCCTTCCACAAACTAAAATCAAATTTTTCACTCCATGTCTCATACTTTCCTCCCCTTTTCCAGACATCGTAAATTACCTTAGCCAATTCTCTATCACCCCTTGAAAGAAGAGCTTCAACAAATGATTCTTCCCATGTCCTGAAGGAGAGTCTTATCCCCTTTATATTCCTCTTTAAAAAATTTCTCTTTTTAAGGTAGTCTTCCTTTGATAAAAATTTCTCCCATTGAAAGGGTGTAAATGGCTTTGGGATAAAGGGATTGATGGAGAGGTGAAGAGTGATTCTTTTATTCTCCATCCTTATCCTTCTTACAATATCAACTATCCCCTCTATATCCTCCATGGTCTCTGTGGGTAAACCAATCATAAAGTAAAACTTTATCTTCCTCCATCCCTTCTTAACTGCCTCCCCTACAACAGAAAAAATGTCATCATCCTTAATTGGTTTGTTTATAACATTCCTCAACCTCTCAGTCCCTGCTTCAGGTGCAAAGGTAAGGGTTGTCTTTCTTCCTGTATCTATAATATCAAGTATCTGAAGGGAGAAGTTATCAATCCTCAGAGAGGGAAGGGAAACAGAAATCTTTTTATCCTTTGTAATCTCCCTCAAACCTTCAACCAGTGGAAGGATGTTTGAATAATCAGATGTAGAGAGGGAGAGAAGAGAAACCTCTTCAAATCCAGTATTTTTAAGTATCTTTTTCGTCAGAGAGAGTATATTTTTAACACTCCTCTCCCTCCTTGGTCTCTTCTCCATTCCAGATATACAGAACCTACAACCTCTATCACACCCTCTGAATATTTCAACCACTGCCCTCTCATGAATAACCTCTGTATAGGGGACTATCGGTTTTACAGGGAAGTATGCCTTATCAAGGTCCTTTACATACCTTTTTTCAACCTTTTTTATTCCAAATTTTGGAACAAAGACCCCTCTTATATTTGAAATCCTTTTAAGAAACTCCTCTCTATCCAATACAAACTCATCAATTATCTCCCCTACAACCTCCTCACCTTCACCAATGACAAAGGCATCAACAAAGGGTAAAAGAGGCATAGGATTTAAAGCAGATGGTCCTCCAACTATAACTACAGGGAAATCCTTTCTCTCCTTTGAGAAAATTGGAATTTTTGAAAGATACAAGAGGTTTAAAAAGTTCGTATATGTTAACTCTGTCTGTATACTAACTCCAAAGATATGGAAATCCTTAATAGGTCTTTTTGATTCAAGGGAAAATAGAGGGATATCTTTCTTAATTAGAAGATTTTCAAAATCTATGTCAGGAAGAAAAACTCTTTCACATAGAGAATCTTTCCTCTCATTTATGAGATGATAGAGAATGGAGAGTCCAAGATTGGACATCCCCACCTCATAAAAATCAGGGTAGGAAAGTGCTACCCTGATTTTATTATTCCAATCCTTCTTTACCTCATTCCACTCCTCTCCTATGTATCTTGCAGGCTTTCTTAAGGAGAGGAGTTCCTTTTCGTCAAGCATTACCCAGTATCTTCTTGAGCTCAGGAATCCTCCTTAAACTATAAACAATTATAACAAACAGGAAGCCATTTATACCACTCACAATTACATTAAAGGGGATGTTAATTGAATAGAGATAAACTGCTACATCCTTTACAGGGACTCCAAGGTATAGGGGAAGAAAAAAGATGTTTGATGGAATCATTACAACAACTCTAACAAGGGTTCCCATAACAAGTGGCAGGAGAAAACTCTTTCTCTTTCTGTAAATTACACCGGCTACATACACAAAACTTGATACTGCAAGAAAGTTCAAGATTGAACCAATAATACCTCCACTCTGCTTTACAAGATAAAATAGAATCACTTTTACAAGGGTAACAAGAACACCCATCAATGGAGAAATAAAGAAAGCTGCAAAGAGAGAGAAGATCTCTGATGGATCAAACTGAAGATAGGGTGCAGCTGGAAAGATTGGAATTTGAATTAGATACATAGAAACGAAAGCAAGGGCTGAAAGCAAAGCCCCATACATAAGATCTCTAAGACTCTTCTTCATAAATCCCTCCTTTTCTTCGGGGAGGGAACCTTCTCCCATCCGGACTTTCACCGTCGGCTCAGGAATCTCACCTGAATCTGCCTCCCCTTAGGGAGGCTCGTGGGCTAAGGTCCAAAGGACCCATTACCACCGGTAGGGAATTCCACCCGACCCCGAAGGTTTTTTTATCATAAATTACTATACAACAAAAAATAAAATTTTCAAAATTCTATTACTTAAACCAGGAATTTAAAATCAAAAAATGGAAACTACTCCATTAAAACTTATGCGGAGAGGAAGCCTCCGTCAACTACAACAAGGGTACCGTTGACATATGTGGAAAAGTCGCTCGCAAGAACAAGGACAATCCTCGCCACCTCATCTGGGTCTCCAAGTCTCGTAAATGGAAGTCGCCACATGTATTCTATTCCTGCCTTTATAAACTCTCCTTCAAGCTTGTAGAGTTTC
>JAGGSY010000065.1 GCA_021158845.1 Caldisericia bacterium | reverse complement strand
AGTGAAAGAAGCTGTATCTTTTTTTCTATTGAATTTATAAAAAAGTTTTATAGGGGAGTAGTAATCAAATATAAATAGATTCTCTCCATTAGTTTCCTTTACCATTAAATCTCCACTGGTGAGCATCAAGTTTGAGAGAAACTCTTTCTCCCCCTCTTTCCTTTCACTTATAGATTCTGAAAAGAAGATGCCTTTCTTTAAATCCACTCTCATTAGATACACATTAAAGGCAAATAATCCAATCACAACAAGGATGGATATAAGTATGGATAGTTTTATTTTAAAGCCAGATAGAAGGGAGAGGATAAGGATTAAGAAAAAGAGTGAGATAAGAATGTATGGATTCGAAAGAAGGTAGTAAAGATTCCACTTGAAGATGTAGGAGAGGCAAAAGAGGAGAATCATGATTAGAATAAAAACAATACCTCTATACCTTTTCATGGGACATCCTTTGTTTTAAGAGGGAGAGGGTGAATATAAGAGAGAGGATTACAACAATGGTTGCACCAGATGGAAGGTTTGTGTAGTAGGATGCAGTAAGTCCAAGGAAGCTTGAGATAACTCCAAAAGCCACTGAATAGATTATCATCTCCTTGAAACTTCTACTTATAAGACGAGCAGACGCTGCAGGAATAACGATAAGCGCTGAAATCAAAACTATTCCTACTGTTTTTGTTCCAATTACAACTATAAGGGAGAGAAATATGAGAAAAAAGGTATCTATGAGAGTGACATTTATTCCCCTTGCCCTTGCACACTCCACATCAAAAGAAATCATCGTCAAATCCTTAAATACAATAATTGCAAATATTAAAAACACAATACCTATAATAGAGGAAAGTAAAAGGTTTGATAGAGAGACTGATAGTATACTTCCAAATAGATATGATATGAGTTCGGGTTTGTATCCCCTTGTGAGACCAAAAAGGATTATCCCAATTGCCATACTCACAGGAAGAAAGACTCCTATTGCTGTGTCCATAAAGAGGGATGTCTTATGGAAGAGGTATCCTATTCCAAGAGAGATAAGAGAACCCACAACCATGGCTGAGAGGAATGGATCAACAGAGAGTAGAAAACCAAGTGCAACACCTGAAAGGGATGCATGCGCTATGGCGTTGGCGTAGAAGGACATCTTCCTTAAAACAACGAAGACACCTATAAAACCAGCAAGAGCACCAGTTATAATACCAGCAACTATCGCCCTTACCATAAATGGATAGTTAAACATCCCTATCCTCCACAAAGAGTTTGCATGGTCCATCCTCAGGACAGGGTTTGTGTTTAAAAATCCCCATCTCCTTACCATACAAAGATTCAAGGGATTTTTCAGTTAGAACCTCTCTTGGCTTTCCAAAACATATTACCCTTCTATTCAAGCATAACACCTTGTCTGCAAGTTTATCTACAACAGTTACATCGTGAGATACAAGAATTATGGATATCTTAAGCTCCCTATGAAGAAAGTTAACAAGTTCGTAAAAAGTTTTTTCTCCTGATATGTCTATACCTGATAGAGGTTCATCCATTATAAGGATTTCAGGAGATCTAACAAGCGCCCTTGCTATAAAAACTCTCTGAAGCTGTCCACCGGAGAGTTCTCCAATGAGTTTCTTTCTTAAATTATCTATTCCCAGTAAAGAGAGAAAGTTGTCCACTATCTCCTCTCTCCTCTCCATCTTTCCTATGGAGAGGTTTATGAGTTCTTCAACTGTTATTGGAAATTCCCTCTCGTGAAGGAACTTCTGTGGCACATATCCAATCCTTTCCCTCTCCTTCCTCGTAAGTTTTCTTATGTCTTTTCCAAAGATAAGGATTTCACCTTTAAATGGAATTAACCCAAGTATTGCTTTAAGGAGGGTGGACTTCCCTGCTCCATTGGGACCGATTATTATTAGAAACTCACCCCTGTCAAGTTTGAAATTTATATTCTCAAGGATCTTTCTCCTTCCAAATTCAACACTTACATTCCTAACTTCCACAATCTTCACCTAAAGCCTCCAGTATCGTATTTAGATTGTAATTCATAAGTTTCAAATATGAATCCCTATCAGGTGTTCCACCAAGAGGGTCAAGGGTAAATACCTTTACACCTGTATCAGATACAATTCCATCAACCACAGATGAAGAAAGTTGAGGTTCTATAAAAAGCACTTTAATATTTTCATTCTTTATAATGTCCTCAATCTCTGCTATCTCTTTTGGTGTTGGTTCCTTTCCCGGAGATTTTTCAATTACATAAACAACCTTTAATCCATACTCTTTTGCAAAATAGAGGTATGCAGGATGGTATGTTATTATCCTTTTTTCCTTAAGCTTATCTATGGATTTTTTGATTCTTTCGTGTAAAGAGAGTAGTTTCTCTTTATAAGTATTGAAGTTTTTTTCAAATGTCTCCCTATACTCTGGAAATTCCTCTATAAGGGAATCTTTTATTGTCTCACACTCCTTAATGGCATAAGGAATGGAAAGCCAGAAGTGGGGATTACCATTGATGGGAGTTAGTGTTTTATTAACATTAACAAGCTTTTCAACTCCAATACTTTTAGCGCTTGATATAATCCATTCATCAAGTCCAAAGTCGTTGTAAAATACTATTCTACTTCCCTCAATCTTTTTTACCTCCTCTGGTGTTAAGGAGAATGTATGGGGGCTTTCACCTGGAGGGACTATAAGATTTACCTCAATATCTGTTCCATCCACTATATTTCTCACAAAGTCGTATAGAGGGAAAATTGTAGCTGATACCGCCTTCCTCTTAACTTCCCCTTTACCACATCCTGAAAAGATAAGTGCAGTTAGAATTAAAAAGATGAAAATCCTTTTCATAATTTTAAAATACCTCAATTTTAAATATGAATCAATTTGTTAAAACAGTTTTCTTAAAATATATGTGATTATTCCAATGAGGGAGAGCACAATAAATACCTTTAGCATACCAAGAAGCAGTATATTTAATCCTACCTTAACCCCTCCTGTGTTTCCATACTTCATTACAAGCTCAAGAAGGACACCTCCTGCAACAACAGATGCAATTTGACCTGATGTGTTTGCCCCTATGGCGTGCATAAGAAGGAAGTTGTGTTTATCCTCCTCTCTCCCTATCTGATGAACAAGTCTTGCAGACATTGGAAAAGAGGATAATCCTGCAGCTCCAATTAATGGATTTACCTTTACTCCAAAGAGAAGAAGTAATTTACCTAAAAGAATTCCAACAACTGTTGAAAGGGAGAATGCCACAAGTCCAAGAATGAATATAAGGAGAGTCTCTTTTGTTAAGAAGACACTTGCCTTCATGGTGGAACCTACAGTAATTCCAAGGAAAAGGGTTACTATTCCAGATAGATACTCCTTTGCTGCCTTTGCAAGCATGTCTGTTACACCAGATGTGGAGAGTATGTTTCCAAACATTAGAAAGCCCACAAGAGGAATGCTCATTGGACTAACAAGGGAAGATATGATTATTATTAAGTAGGGAAACAACTTTTCCATAAGGGGAGATACTTCCACTTTTTTTGTGTCCATTCTAATCTCTCTCTCCTTTTTAGTTGTAAGGAACTTCATAATGGGTGGTTGTATCAGTGGGACAAGTGCCATGTATGAATATGCTGCAAGGGTTACAGGACCAAGAATTTTTGGCGCAAGTTTACTTGTTACAAATATGGATGTTGGACCATCTGCACTTCCAATTATTCCAATGGATGCACTCTCAAAAAGGGTAAAACCCATTAGGAGAGCAATGATCATTGCACCAAATATCCCGAACTGACCTGCCGCTCCAAACACGACCATCCATGGCTTTTCAATGAGTGGCTTAAAATCAATCATTGCACCAATACTTATAAATATAAGAAGGGGAAAGAGTTCATTTTTTATCCCATATCTAAAGAGAATGTCAAATATTGAACCACTCTCTCTTAAGGGAGAGAAGGGAAGATTTACAAGAAGAATTCCAATACCTATGGGAAGTAGAAGTAAAGGCTCGTATCTCTTCTTTACAGAGATAAAAACAAGGGATAAACCTACGGCTATCATTATCAATTCTTTAATTGTAGGTAGATAAAGAAAATTTCCCATCTCTTATATTCTACCACCACTCACTTCTTTGTGTGAAACTCAACAATATCTTTATCCTTAAGAACCTGATTCTTAAAAACCCTCTGTCCATCAAATTTACTTGAGCCCCATAACCTTGCATACTTTAATTTCCTTGCTATTTCCTTGTGCAATTTCTCTGCTGCATCATAAACAGTTGAGCCTTCCTTAAGGATAAGAGGATCTTTAAAATCAGGTGGTTTTCCAGGTTCCTTTGTGTAAACTCTTATGATACCCAACTCCTTAAATAGAACTCTCTTTAACTCATCAAGGTCTTTTTCTTCAAAGGATGAACCAGAAATAGTCTTTAATGGAAGATTGAGTTCTTTTGAGTAAGTATCCTCACAAATATCCTTTTTGTTTATAAAGACAACCCCCTTCTTTTTTATCATTCCAAATATCCCCTCTTCAGAGGGTTCTTTAACCACCTCAATTTTTTTCTCTTTAAGAAGCTCTATTGTTTTCTTAAATTCCTCTTCAATGTCTATGTCAAAGGAGAGGACAATAAGTAAAAGATCTGAATTTCTTATTATCTCCACAACCCAGAAGGGGATACTATCCTCTGCAATGGGGGGTAGATCAATCATTTGAAGCTGTATGTCTTCAAAGGGCACCATTCCCACGCATGGAGTTTTTGTAGTGAAGGGATAATCACCTATATCAGGTCTTGCATTTGAAAGCATCGAAAGAATTGTGGATTTCCCAGTATTGGGCGGACCCACAAGTGTTATCTGTCCTGCTCCCTCCTTTTCTATATGAATGAAACTTCTCTTTCCACCACGCTTTCTCTCGTTTTCCAACTCCTCCTTAAGTTTTGATATCCTTGCCTTTATCTCTGCCTGGAGTTTATCAGTTCCTTTGTGTTTTGGCATTATTGCATACATCTTCTTTAAGACCTCAATCTTTTCTTTTATGGTCTTCTTTTCCCGATACTCTCTCTCCAGTTGGTAAAACTGTGGTGGAAGATTTGCTGGCATTTTAAATTAGAATCACCCTATCCCCTATCCTTACCCTTCCTCCACTTATTACCTTTCCAAACCTTCCCTCTCTTGATACAATGTATGGTTTTCCCTCATTTACAAACTTTTCCTTACCTATCTTAATTATTAAAATCTCTGCCTCTCCTATCCTCAATTTCTTTCCCTCCTTCAACAGAAATGGAGGAATACCCATTATCATTATATTCTCTGTCATATCAAATGGATTTATAGTTTTTCTAATTTCTTCTGGCACATTTTTCATACACTCTATTGGAAAGATGGAGACCTCTCTCTCAGTTCCTCCATGAACATCACCAGAGACTCCAAAATCC
>JAGGSY010000064.1 GCA_021158845.1 Caldisericia bacterium | reverse complement strand
CAATGGCCATACATTAAAATTATCAAGTGTAAGATTTGCAATGTCAAGTATTTGAGTTTTGGGGTGTATCCCGTGTAATTTGGCCAGTAAATCTTTATGAGTATTCTCTAAGGATATGATTCTTCGTTCATTGCTTTCTATTTTTTTAGCTATCTGTTTAATGGCTCTAAGGTGCTTGATTGTTTTAATGGCTTCAATATATTTAGTATTTTCTTCTTTAAGCCGATTAATCTCTTGCATTATCCGTTCGGATTCTGCTTTAACGGATTGATTTTCTGCCAAGAGAGACCGTTTTAATGCTTCCCTTTTGTGCTTCCATACTTTGATAAACCGTTTAAATACGGCTTCTAAGACTAAATCATCTATTCGCTTCATCTGGTGAAAACGGGTTGCCTTACAAGGCCATAATCCCTTTAAAGATGGGCAGATGTAATATAAATCTACCCTTACGCTTCCATCCTTTCTTTTTCTCACGGATTTATGACTTGACATAGCATGACCACAATAGCCACATATTAGCTTCCCCATTCCTGTTAATAGATACTTTGGCTTATTATCATAATGGAGTTGGCTTGTGCCTCTACCCTTTCTCATCATTTTAACCACAAGTAATTTTTCTAAGAATTCGTCATCAATCAGGGGTTGCCATTCACATTCTATAATTTCATCATTATACAAGCGTTTACCCGCATAAAAGTATAACCGCTTTTGTGAAACATATCGCTGGAGAATGCGTACAGTCCAGACTTTCGCTTTTTTCGGCACAATCCCTTCGGAGATTTTTTCATTTAAAACTTTAACTGCCTTTGTGGGTGGATATTTTAAATAAGTATTCAAGACTTCTAACACTATGGGGGCTCGTTCTTTGTCTATGACGGGATTAACATCAGATAATGGATCATACTTATAACCATCGGGGATTCCACCCGTCAGTTTACCCTCCCTTTTGATTCGTTCAATTCCCAATCTCTGTCTCTGTTTTATAATCTTTAATTCGTCTTCACTTATCACCCACTTTAACCTTGTTAGAAGACTACCGGGTTGGAACAAACCTTCTGAAGTAATGATATACTCTATTCCTGCTTTACGCAAGATTTTCTCAATCTTTATTGCATCTTCTATACTGCCTGAAATTCTGTCTAAGCGGAACGCAATAATACAATCTACATCACTACCATTCTGTATATCCTGAAGGAGCTTCTGCATTACTGGTCTACCTTCTAATGTATCACGGTGAGCTACTTCTGAATAAATAGCTACAAGCTCAATATGTTTTTGATGTGCAGTCTGAGTGATCCATTCTATCTGGTCGGGTATGGATTCCTGCTCCCCTGTAGAGACTCTCGCATATCCTATTGCTTTAGTTATCGTCTTTGTCATCCTTGTCTCCTGTCAATTTCTCTAACAATTTATCAAAATCGCTTATATCGTTTTCATCCTGTATTATTTTTTCATCGGGTTGAGGTAAACTTTTAAGCCAGCCTCTTATTCTACAATATTCTTTCCCCAGTTCAGTAAGTGCCTGACCCCCTCTCGTTTCCAGCCATCCATTCTCTATCAATTTGGGTTGTATATCCTCTCTATATTCATCTTTGGTTAACTTACAGACATTGATAACAGTATCCTGTCTCGCTTTATAATGCGGTGGTATAGAGGCTAAGAATTGGAGTACTCGTCTGTGTGCATTTGTTAATCCGTCTTCATCAATTCCCAACAGTTTTCGCACTTCGTTTACATCTTCCCTTAACACTAATATGTTGCCATCTGCATCTCTTCTATTTTCTGCCATAGCTCGTATAATTGCAAGTTTTAAGAGTCTTAATCTTTTCCTCGCTCTCCCATCTGTGAATTTATATTGTGAGGCATAAGAGTTTGCTTCTGGTGTAATTACAATATCTAAGTCTCCTTCCTCTATGGATAGCTTAATCGCCTGTATATAGTATTCAATCAATTGTTTTGCGTGATTCTGCCCTATATATTGGTCCCAATGCGTTGTGTTCAGGGGTTGCTGTTGTAATTCTTCCTCTGAATAAGTGAATAACTCTACTTCGATTTGAAATCTGTGTCTTAACGGTTCGCTTAATAATGCTGGATTCGTTGTCGCTCCAGCAAAAGTTAAGAGGGGTAGCTTCAAGACAGTATCTTTGCCATCCTCTAAGATATGATATTCCCCATCCTGCATAGCGGAATACAAGGCTTCTTCCACTAAGCTATTGTGTGATAGTCCGTGTATTTCATCTATAAAGAGAAAAACATAGGTGCCGTCTTTCTGCATCTGTGCAATCCGTTTCATTAAATCGTTGACTACTCGTAAATTCTTCAATTGCCCTGGGGTTGTAGTAATTAATCTTGTATTAGCCCATAACTCAATTTGAAATCTTTTATAAGTTAACTCTACAAGCTTACTCTTGCCTACTCCTGCTGGTCCATAGAATAAGATATTTGGAAATTTAGGTATCTTCATGCTCTCGTCTCCAGTCTCTTTATTTTTCCACCTTCCTGAATATAATTTAACAATGGCTTGATATTTAACTTTCCAGTATCAAATTCTATTTCTCTGGTGTTGCGTGGGTTGTAGATTTTTACTCTCCAGATTCCTTTTAATCCAGAGGGTGCAATGTAAATCCAATAATGTCCCCGATATATACATCTCATCATAATTGCTCACCTCCTATAAGGTTATGTTCCAATCTTTCTATTGCTTTTCTCCTTTTTGTGTTAGTAATCTCTGCATATATCTGAGTACTGGTAATAGTCTTATGTCCAAGTGCCTCCTGTACTGTTCTAATATCCTTTTCCTGTTCCAATAAAAGGGTTGCGAAAGTGTGCCGGAGTGCGTGTGGGTGTGTTCCTACATATTTTTTTACAATGTTCCAACCCTGTTGGCGTGTTAAAGGTTTTCCTGTTGGTCCAACTATAATAAACTTCTCTGGTGCAATATCACTGGGGTAGAATCTACAATAATGCACTATCATATC
>JAGGSY010000063.1 GCA_021158845.1 Caldisericia bacterium | reverse complement strand
TTTCAATTTCCTTTTTTAGAGATGAGATAGAGAACATAACGAGTGTAAGGGATGGTGTGATAACCTTTGCTATATCCCTCACAATGTTTGCTATCTTTCTCCTTATCTCCTACACTCTTTTAAAGAAAAAGGTTATAATTAAAAAAAGAAAATAATAAAGGAGGTTAGAATGGTTGGATGGATTATCCTGGGAGTAATTATAGTTATAGCTCTCTGGTTTATTGGTACTTACAATATGTTCATCACCTTGAGAAACAGGGTAAAGAACGCATGGGCACAGATTGATGTTCAGTTGAAGAGAAGATACGATTTAATTCCAAACCTTGTTGAAACTGTAAAGGGATATGCAAAGCATGAAAGAGAACTCTTTGAGAAAGTTACAGAGTTAAGATCAAGGGCTATGAGTGCGAAATCAATAAGGGATGTTGGTGAGGCAAACAACCAGTTAACCCAAACACTTAAGACACTATTTGCAGTGGCTGAGAATTACCCAGAATTAAAGGCTAATGAAAGTTTCTTAAAACTTCAGGAGGAATTGACAAACACAGAGAACAAGATAGCTTTTGCAAGACAGTTTTACAACGATATTGTGATGAGGTTCAACATGGCACAGCAGAAAATTCCAGCAGCATTTGTTGCAAAGATGATGGGTCTTACCCCAGAAGAATACTATCCTGTTCCTGAGGAGGAGAGAGGAGCTGTAAGAGTAGAATTCTAAAGGATGAAGAAGACTCTCTACGAGTTAAGAAGTGAGAATATAAGAAAGACCTACATTTTTCTTATTATTTTCTCATTAATTCTCTTCGCTGTAGGTTATATCCTTGTGTACCTTTTTAAATGGGGAATTACAGGTTTTGTGCTTCTTGGAATGTTCATAATTATCTACAACATAGTGGTTTACAACAACTCTGATAAAATTGCCCTTGCATCTGTGGGTGCAGTGCCTGCAGATCCTGAAAGATTCTATGTATTGCACAATGTTGTCGAGGAAGTTGCCATTGCCGCAGGTATCCCAAAACCTAAAGTTTATATAATGGATGAACCCCAACCAAATGCGTTTGCTACAGGAAAAAATCCTGAAAGTGCATCAATTTGTGTAACAACAGGACTTCTATCCATGATGAACAGAGAGGAACTTCAGGGAGTGATTGCCCATGAGATGGCTCATATAAGAAACTACGATATACTACTCATGACAGTTGTGGGAATAGTGGCAGGATTAATTATAATACTCAGGGATTTAATATTGAGGGGAATGTGGTTTGGTGGAGAGAGAAGAAGGGAAAGGGATAATGAAGCAGGAAGTATTTTGCTGCTTATAGGTATCATTCTTGCAATTCTATCTCCAATTCTTGTAGCTCTCATAAGGGCAGCAATATCAAGACAGAGGGAGTTTCTTGCAGATGCAACAGGTGCCTACATCGTAAGGGATCCATATGGACTTGCCTCTGCTCTAAAGAAGATAGCATCCTATCAGAAACCGATGAAAAGAGCATCTGAGGCAACAGCACATCTATTCATCTCCAGTCCATTCCCTGGACAGAGGTATTTTGCAACACATCCTCCTATTGAAGAGAGGATTAAAAGATTGTTAAGCATAACAATTTAGGAGGTAAAATGAAAGAATTGGCTTTGTGGTTGATGGATGAGGCAAAGAGAAAGGGGGTTCAATTTGCCGACATAAGGATTATAGAAAATGAGGTGGAGTCTATTGAAACAGAGAATGGGGGAGTATCTGAAGTTGGAAGATACAGGAGCGTAGGATTCGGTATAAGGGTTTTGATGAATGGAAGCTGGGGATTCTCCTCTTCCTCTAAGGTTGATAAATATGAAATGGAGAAGGTGCTTTCAGAGGCAATAAGTATTGCAAAGGCTTCCTCCCTTGCAAAGAAAGAGGATGTAGTTCTCTCTCCTGTGGAAATATATCAGGATGAGGTGCCTCACAATGCAAAGATAGATCCATTTGAGATTCCACTTGATAAAAAATTATCTGTGCTTCTTGAAGCTGATAAAATAATGGCAGGAGTAAATGGGGTTAAAATTAGGAGAGGCTCAATGTACTTTATGAAGGAAAGAAAAACATACGCATCCACAGAAGGTGCATTTATTGTTCAGGATAGAATTGAATCAGGCGCAGGAATAGTCTCCTTTGCTATAAGCAGTGATGGAGAGGTTCAGAAAAGAAGTTATCCAAATTCCTTTGGAGGAGATTTCAAAAGAGCTGGATGGGAGTTTATAGAGAGTCTTAAATTAATTGAAAATGCAGAGAGAGTTGCCAAAGAATCTGTTGCTTTGCTCTCGGCAAAACCTTGTCCATCTGGAGTTATGGACATTGTTATTGGGGGTTCCCAGATGGCTCTTCAGGTACATGAATCCTTAGGGCATCCCGCAGAACTTGATAGAGTTCTTGGAATGGAAGCTTCCTATGCTGGAACATCTTTTCTTACACCTGATAAGCTTGGAAACTTCAGATATGGATCAAAAATTGTAAATATAACAGCAGATGCAACAATTCCTGAAGCCTTAGGTGGTTTTGCATACGATGACGAAGGAGTAAAAGGACAAAGGGTCTATCTTGTAAAGGATGGAATCTTTGTTGGTTACCTAACTTCAAGAGAAACTGCCCATAAGGTTGGGCAGAAACCAATGGGGGCTATGAGGGCAGAGAGTTGGAACAGAATTCCCATTATAAGAATGACATCCATAAACCTTGAACCAGGTGATATGACCCTTGAAGAGTTAATAAAGGGAGTTGACAAGGGTATATATGTTGAAACAAACAAAAGCTGGTCAATAGACGATAAGAGGTTGAACTTCCAGTTTGGAACTGAAATTGGATGGGAGATAAGAAATGGAGAGCTTGGAGATATGATAAAGAATCCAACATACACAGGCATAACTTATGAATTCTGGAGGAGTTGTGATGGAATTGCAAACAGGGATTACTGGAATGTGTGGGGTGTTCCCAACTGCGGAAAGGGAGAGCCAGTCCAAACCATGCATGTTTCTCATGGAACATCCCCGGCAAGATTTAGAAATGTAAGAGTAGGGGTGATGAAATGAGAGGTAGAGAGGAAGTTATAAATTCATTAAAGGAAGGTCTATCAATAAGCAACGCAGATGAAGTAGAACTCCTGTTTCTCGGAAAGGAGTCAATTCTTACAAGATACGCAAACTCCACCATTCATCAGAACGTTAAGGAGAGCAACTCAGAGATAAGAGTAAGGGTAGTTATTGGAAAGAAAATCGGCTTTTCTCAAACAAACGACCTCTCAAAAGAGGGGATAAAGAAGGCAGTTCTTGATGCAGAGAAAATTGCTAAAGTTACAAAAGAGGACCCAGATTTTGTGAAACTGCCTGAACCAGAGAAGGGAAAAGAGATAAAGACATTCTTTGAAGAAAATTTAAATGTTAGACCAGAAGATATGGCAGAGAAGGTTGTCAATGTTATAAAAAGGGCTGAGAGAAAAAACCTTATTGCATCAGGGGCATTTTCCTTTGATATAGATGAGTACGCAGTGGTAAACTCAAGAGGTATTGAAAAATACCAACCCTACACCTCCTTCTTCTTTACAACAGTCATTATGGGAGAGAATTCATCTGGTTATGCTGATAGATTCTCAATGAAATTCTCTGAAATTGATGAAGAATCCCTTGCCGATGAAGCCATAGAGAGAACTCTTATGGCAAAAAATCCAAAGGACATTGAACCGGGGAAGTATGAAGTTATCTTAACAGAGTATGCTGTTGAAGATGTAATATCCTTTCTTTCATATCTTGGATTTGGAGCAAAACAATTCCATCAGGGAACCAGTTTCCTTAGTGGGAAAATTGGTGAAAAGATAATGGGAGAAAACATTACCATATGGGATGATGGACTCAATCCTGAAGGAGCACCTATTCCTTTTGACTTTGAGGGAGTTCCAAAGAAAAAGGTGATGCTCATTGAAAATGGTGTGGCAAGGGGAATAGTCTATGATTCATATCATGCATTTAAGTATCACACTAAATCCACAGGACACGCTCTTCCACAGCCATCCTCTTTTGGTCCACTTCCATTAAACATTTTTATGAAGGAGGGAACAAGCAGTCTATCTGATATGATAAAGAATGTAAAGAAAGGTATTCTTATATCCAGATTCCACTACACCAATCCACTGGATCCAAAGAGAGTTATAATCACTGGAATGACGAGAGATGGAACATTCATGATTGAGAATGGAAAGATATCCTATCCTGTAAAGAACATGAGATTTACCCAGAACATGATTGAGATGTTAAATGGAGTAGTTGAGATTTCAAAAAATAGGAAAAAACAGAAGGGAATGATACATGTCTCTGTTGTTCCATGTATCAGAGTTAAAGAGTTCAACTTTACAGGAAAGACTGAGTTTTAAATGAAAAGAATAAAGGTTGGGGTGCTCTATGGAGGGAAATCTCCAGAGCACCTCGTTTCAATAGAATCAGGAAAGGCAATCTTTTCCTCCCTCTCAGAGGAAAAATTTGATAAGCATAGAATATACATAAATGAAAAGGGAGAGTGGCTCCTTGACGATAGGAAGAAGGGAATAGATGAAATATTAAGTTATGGTTTTGATATTGTATTTATTGCCCTTCATGGACCAAATGGCGAAGATGGAAGTATTCAGGGACTTTTAGAGATATATGATGTTCCTTATACAGGATCAGATTTTTATGCATCCTCCATTGCCATGGACAAGGAGAAAACAAAATTTATACTTAAAGGACTTGGAATAAAAACTCCGAAGTTCATTTCTTTTTATAAAAATGAGGTTGATGTAAAAAGAATAGAGAAGGAGATAGGTTATCCTTGCGTAGTTAAACCATCAAGACTTGGATCAAGTGTTGGAGTAAACATAGTTGAGAATAAAGAGGAAATTGGAAAGTTCATAGAAGAGGCATTTAAATACAGTGAGAGAGTGATTGTTGAGGAGTATGTCACAGATAATTACAAGGAGGGGAAAGAGATTGAATGTGCAATTATAGGTAATAAAAATCCCATCTCTCTTGGAATTGCCGAGATCTTACCAAAGAGGAAATTCTACGATTACACAGCAAAGTACACTGAGGGTTTAACTGAGTTCTTTATACCTGCAAGACTTGATGAAGAAACCTATAAGAGAGCGGAAGAGATAGCTGTTAAGGTGTATAAGGTGGTGGGTTGTAAAGGATTTGCAAGGGTGGACATGTTCACAAGGGGAAAGGAGATCTTTGTAAATGAGGTTAACACAATTCCAGGTTTTACAAAGGTGAGTATGTTTCCTGCAATAGCAGAGAAAAAGGGAATCTCATTCAAAGAACTTGTAGAGAAAATTATAGATCTTGGAATAGAGGAGTATAGAGAAAAGAAGAGAATCTTTAAAAACACCATAGAATTTATAAGGGAGAAAAAATCAAACAAGATAATTTAACCCTCTTTTTAATTGACTGAACCAGATAAAACTAATATAATGAATCAAATGAAGAGGATATATCTTATTGATGGAAGTTCACTTTTGTTCAGAACATATTTTGCATTACCACCTTTAATGACAACAAAGGGAGAGCCAACAGGTGCAGTTTATGGATTTGTCAGAATACTACTAAACATACTGGAAAATAACAGCATTGATTACATTGGGGTAAGTTTTGATAAGGGAAAACCTATTTTTAGGCTTGAGAAACTTCCAGAGTACAAGGCACAGAGACCAAAACCACCAGAGGATATATCAATTCAGAAGGAGAGATTAAAACAAGTTCTTGATGCCTTTGGAATATCTGTTATTGAAATTCCAGGTTTTGAGGGAGATGACATAATAGGAACCATAAAGAAGATGGCTGATAAAGAAAACCTCTACACAGTAATTGTAACAGGAGATAGGGATTTACTTCAACTACTTACAGATAACTCTGAAGTGCTTCTAACAAAAAAGGGGATAAGTCAGATAGAGAAAGTTAAAAGAGAGGATTTTATAAAAAAATATGGAATAGAACCTTTAAGACTTTCTGAAATTAAAGCTCTTACAGGAGATAAATCAGACAACATTCCAGGCGTTCCAGGAATTGGTGAGAAGACAGCCATAACCTTATTGAAAAAGTATGGTTCCCTGGAGAAACTCATTGAGAATCCACCAAAGGGTAGAATTGGAGATTTGATAAAAAGGTATAAAGATCAAATCCTTACTGCTAAAGAGATAGCCACCATCAGAACAAATGTCCCCATAAATCTTGGTATTGAAGATTTAAGAAAAAGGGAGATAGATAGAAGAAGGCTTCTTAGATTATTTTCCGAGCTTGAGTTTGATACATTGCTTGAAAAGTTTACTTTAAAAAAGGAGAAAATTCCATTAAAAGAGGTTGAGGAGAAAAAATTTTTATCACATAAAGAAATATCCTTTATTGTAAAAAAGGATGCAGTATATTTTTATAGTGATTCTGGAATTTTTAAAGGCTCAAAGATGGATTTTGATAGAATAGTAAACTCAAGAGTCTCATACACTCATGGATTTAAAGAAGAACTTTTATACCTTTTTCCCTTTAATGAAAAGAGAAATGTCTTTGATACAGAAATTGCAGCTTATCTATTGAATCCCTCAAGGAAAACCTACTCCCTATCCTCGCTGTTTCCATTATATCTGGGAGAAAGCTTAAGCTTTGAAAAGGAAGAGGAGTTACTTCCAAAAATACTATCCCTTGGAAGAATACTTAAGAAGAAAATAGAGGAAGAAAATCTTACAAAGATTCTCTATGAAGTGGAACTACCCCTATCTCATGTCCTTTCAGAAATGGAAATTGTTGGCATTAAAGTTGATAAAAAGAAACTTGTTGAGATAAGAAATGAACTTAGAAAGAGGGTTATTGAGATAGTAAAAGAAATCTCTGATATATCTGGTTTTTCAATAAATCCTGCCTCTCCAAAGCAGGTGAGCTATCTTCTCTTTGAGAAGTTGGGACTTCCAAAAATTAAAAAGACAAAGAGTGGCTACTCAACTGATCAGGAAACACTATTCAAACTAAAGGAACTTCATCCAGTGGTTGATAAAATTCTTGAATTCAGGGAGATAAACAAATTGCTCACAACATATTTTGAGGTTCTTCCAAAACTTGCTGATGAGAATGATAGGATTCACACAAGATTTATTCAAACAGGAACAGCTACAGGAAGGCTTGCTTCCAGAGAACCTAATCTTCAAAATATACCGATAAGAAGTGAGATTGGAAAGAAGGTTAGAGAATCTTTTATAGCCGAAGACGGTTTTCTCCTTGGATCTTTTGATTACTCACAGATTGAATTAAGAATACTTGCCCATTTCTCTAAGGATGAAAGACTAATAAAAGCTTTTAGGGAGGGAAAGGATATTCACAGAGAAACTGCCTCCAGTATCTTTGGTGTACCTCCAGATAAGGTAACCAAATCCTTAAGGAGAAAGGCAAAAACAATAAATTACGGAATAATTTATGGCATGAGCCCACACGGACTTGCAAAGGAACTCGGAATCTCTGATGGTGAGGCAAAG
Source organism: Caldisericia bacterium (assembly GCA_021158845.1). Classification (NCBI taxonomy): domain Bacteria; kingdom Pseudomonadati; phylum Caldisericota; class Caldisericia; species Caldisericia bacterium. Next base: position 12,421 of record JAGGSY010000063.1, on the reverse strand, counting down.
AAATACATTGACAGATACTTTGAGAGATTTTCAGGAGTTAGGAAATTCATAGATGAGACAATTGAAAAGGCAAAGAAAAATGGTTATGTGGAAACAATCCTTGGAAGAAAAAGGTATATTCCAGAGCTTAACTCAAAAAATTACAACACAAGAAAACTTGGAGAGAGGATAGCTATAAATTCACCAATACAGGGTTCAGGTGCAGATATCATAAAGATAGCAATGGTCAATGTATGGAGAAAGTTAAGGGATAAGAAATCAAGAATAGTTCTACAGATACATGATGAATTGCTTGTTGAGATTAAAGAGGAGGAGGCTAACGAGGTGAAGGAGATGGTTAAAAGAGAAACGGAGAACACCTTGAGCCTTGATGTTCCAATTATTGTAGATGCTGGAATTGGAAAAAACTGGTTGGAGTGTAAGATATGAAATTGATAGGACTCACAGGGAATATTGCATGTGGTAAATCAAAGATAAGTGCCTATTTAAAAGAACATGGTTTTAAAATTATTGACGCTGATTCCTTGGGAAAGATAGTACTCTCAAGAGAAGAGGTAAAGAATAAAGTCGTAAGAACTTTTGGTAAGGAAATACTCAAAGATGATTTTGTAATTGACAGAAAAAAACTTGGAAACATTGTATTTTCCTCAAGAGAAAACCTTGAGAAACTGAACAGAATCACACTTCCACCTCTTACAAAACTTGTAAAAAGTAAGATAAGAGAACTTAAGAGAAAGAAAGTAAAGTATGGAGTGCTTGATGCCGCAATCCTAATTGAGGCATCCTGGGACAGGTTTATTCACGAAATTTGGGTGGTTTATGCAAAACCTGAAGTTCAACTTGAAAGACTGATGAAGAGAGAGAATTTTACGAAAGAGGAAGCTTTAAAGAGAATCAATGCACAGATGCCCATAGAAGAGAAGATAAAAAGGGCAGATGTGGTGATAGACAACTCTGGAGATTGGGAAGAGACAAAAAAACAGGTTGATAAAGCTTTAAAGAGGTTTCTTGAAGATGAGACTTAGCTTCTCCAAGATATGGACATACCTTGAGTGTCCATTAAAATTTTACTTCCAGTACATAAAAAAGCTTCCAACAAAGCCAAAACCTTATTTTTCCTTTGGTAAAAGTATTCACCTTGCACTTTCAGAATTTCATAAACTTCCACCTTATCCCCCCCTTGAATCTCTAATAGAATCTCTTATAAAAAACTGGATAAGTGAGGGATACTCATCTAAAGAAGAAGAATTAAGGGAGCTTGAAAGAGCAAAGGAGATCTTAAGAAGATACTACTTTAGAAACATATTTAACTATCAGAAAGCCTTTGCAGTAGAGCAGAAGGTGATATTTAAAATAAACGGAATTGAAATGATAAGTTATATTGATAGGATTGATAAGATTGGAGATGACTATGAGATTGTGGAGTATAAAACTGGGAAAAATGGTTTAGCATATAAATCACTGGGACTTCTTGATGAAAGTAATCTCCTTCAAATGTCAATATACAAGATTGCTGCTAAAGAAATTCTTAAGAAAAAACCAAAGTATATTACACTTTACTACCTCTCATTACCGCAGGAAAAGATAAAACTGGATATACCAGAAGAAAAAATAGAGGAGAGTAAGAATATTATTCTTGAGGTTTATAAAGGAATAGAGGAAGGGTACTTTCCAAAGAGAGAGAACAAATTCTGTAATTTCTGTGATTTCAGAAAGGAGTGTGAATTATGGAAAAAGTAAGGGTAAGATTTGCACCTTCACCAACAGGTTTACTTCATATAGGTGGAGTTAGAACTGCCTTTATAAACTTTCTATTTGCAAGGAAAAATAAGGGAAAATTTATATTAAGGATTGAAGACACAGATGTAAAAAGATCAACAAAGGAAGCTGTAGATGCAATTTTAGATGGTTTGAGATGGCTTGGCATAGAGTGGGATGAAGGTCCATTCTTTCAAAGCGAAAGAATGGATATTTATAATAGGTATCTTAAGAAATTGATAGAGAAAGACATGGTTTATCCCTGTTTCTGCACAAAAGAGGAGATAGAGAGGGAAAGAGAGGAGGCAAAGAAAAAGGGAATACCATACAAATACTCTGGTAAGTGCAGGAATCTATCAAAGGAAGAAAGGGAAGAAAGGATAAGAAGAGGAGATAAGTATGTATGGAGATTTAAGGTTCCAGAGGGTGATGTAAGATTCAAGGATTTGATAAAAGGAGATATGCATTTTATAAACTCTGTTCTTGACGATTTCATAATAGTGAGATCTGATGGAATACCTGTCTATAATTTCTCATGTGTTGTTGATGATTTTGAAATGGGCATAACACATGTGATAAGAGGTGAGGATCACCTCTCAAACACACATAAGCAGATTCTGATATACGAAGCGTTAGGTATTAAGCCACCCGAGTTTGGTCATCTACCTTTAATACTTGGAAAGGACAGAGAAAAACTATCAAAAAGGCATGGCTCTGTATCTGTTGAGGAGTTTAAAAAGGAGGGCTTCCTGCCAGAAGCTATTATAAACTACATATTTCTACTTGGTTTCTCACTGAAGGGGAACAAGGAAATATTCTCCCTTCCAGAAATGATTGACGAGTTTTCCATTGATAAGGTATCAAGAACACCAAGTGTCTTTGACTATGAAAAATTAAGGTGGATCAATGGCTATTACATAAGACACCTCTCAGTAGAAGAATTATTAAATAGAGGGAAGGAGTTTATTCCAGAGAGATTTATGGAAAAAGGGGTGGAGTTTGTAAAGAGAATTTTAAAGGAGATACAGGGAAACATAAAGGTGTTAAGTGATATACCTTATCTTGTAGACTATTTTATAAATGAACCAATCTATGAAGAGGGTAAAATAAAAGAGATAACTGAAGATGAAAGAGTTTTATTGTTCCTCAAGAGATTCTTAAGTTCAATTGATAAAATTGAACCATTTGAAGCAAATAGCATAGAGAAGAAGATAAGAGAGATACTTGATGAGATGGGAATAAAATTAAAAGTCGTTGCTCAACCTCTACGCTATATTCTCACCGGAAGATTTGCCTCACCTCCTTTGTTTACATTAATAGAACTCCTCGGAAGGGAAACTGTGAAAGAAAGAATTAAAAGGAATCTGTGATAGAATTTATCTGGAGGTTATAATATGCTTTGTCAGGTTTGTAAAAAAAGGGAAGCTGTAATTCACATAACTGAGTATATTGGGGGAGTAAAGAAAGAACTCCATATATGTGAAGAGTGTGCAAGGGAGCTTGGTGTAGTTGGAATGCTTAGGGAGATGGACATACCTGTGGATGAAAATATGGTAAAGAAACTCTTTGAAGTGATGGTTCAGGGAGGATTGGTTCAGGGAGGTGTTGTTAAAACAGGCTCTGTTGAGAAAAAGGAGAGATGCCCGGTATGTGGTTTGACCCTTGAGGAATTTAAAGAGAGTGGCTTTCTTGGATGCTCTGAATGTTATAGGACTTTCAAGGAAGAGATAAAGCCATACCTACTGAATATACATGGAAGCATAAAGCATGTTGGAAAGAAAAAGGGAGAGAAGTATGTAGCGTTATCTCCTATTGAAAAGGAAATTAAAAGGTTAAAGAGAGAGCTTGAGGTTGCAGTGGAGGAGGAGAGATACGAAGATGCTGCAAAAATAAGAGACAAGATTAAAGAACTTATGGATAATGCTAAAAAATCTAATAGATAAACTCCCTCTCTGGATAAGGGAGGGAGAAGAGGAAAGAGACACAACACTGGCAAGTGGGATTAAAATTTCAAGAAATATTGAAAAAATTCCATTTCCAAAAAGGGCTTCAAAGGAGGAGAAAGAAAAGGTTATTCAGTTGATAAGGGATGCCTTCCTAAAATCAGAGTTTCTAAGAGACTTGGATCTCTTTGGAGTAAATCTAATTGAGATAAGCGATATTGAAAGAAGGGTTCTTACTGAAATGCAAATAATATCAAAAGATTTTATAAATAATCCATATTCAAAATACCTGTTAATTTCAAAAGAGGGTGACTTAATCATCACAATTAATGGAGAGGATCACATAACAATAAAATTGATGCAGGGTGGCCTCTCTCTAAATAAAATACTGGATAGAGGTATGAGAATATGCGATGAGCTTGAGAACTTTCTTGACATAGCCTATATGAAAGATATAGGTTATCTTACTGCATCTTTAAAGAATGTTGGAACAGGATTAAAAGCCTTTGTCTTTATGCACCTTCCCGTCTTAAAATTAAGGGGGAAGATAGATAATATAACAAAAAGTGCACCAAAGTTTTCATTAGATGTTAAGCCTGTATTTGACAGCATATTTGAGATATCCAATATTAATACTCTTGGAAGAAGCGAGGAAAATATAGTAAAAACCATTGAAAGTATTGGTAGAGAGATAGGAAATATGGAGAGGAAAGAAAGGGGAGAAGCTTTTCAAGAATCCAGTGTGGATATTTTAAATGAGATTGAGAGAGTAAAAGGTATAATAAAATACTCATTAAGAATAACCTTCAGTGAAGCTCTTGAGTTTCTATCATGGATTAGACTTGGTGCAGCAATGAATGTATTAAATATACCACTTGAGAAGGTTGATGAACTGTTTATAAGGATAAATCCGGAGTATGAGAAAATAGAGTTTGGGGATATAACTGGAGAAACATTGGATACATTGAGGGCAAGACTCCTTAAAGAACACTTAAAAGGTATCATATGAAGAAAGAGACTAAGTATAGATGTAAAGTCTGCGGGTACGAAACAATAATGAAACTGGGGAAATGTCCAAATTGTGGTTCATGGAACTCCTTTGAAGAAGTGGAGAATGAAGAACCACTAAAAAAGAAAAACCCTGTTGTTATAGAAACTCAAAAGGAAGAGAGAATAAAGACAGGTTTTGCTGGTTTTGATGAACTTCTTGGAGGGGGAATAGTAAGGGGTTCAATAATCCTTCTATCTGGAGAACCAGGAATAGGGAAATCAACTCTCCTTCTTCAAATTGCATTAAATATAGCGAAAGAAAAAGGAAAGGTGCTTTATATATCTGGTGAAGAATCTCCACTTCAAATTTCATCAAGACTTACAAGGATAACTGAATCTTCACCAAAGAATCTATACTTTCTCTACGAAACTGACATAGAGTCTGTGGTTAATGCCATAAGGGAATTAAAACCTGCCTTAACCATAGTAGATTCAATTCAAACTATGAGAGAAGAGGGTTTATCTTCTCTATCTGGGAGTCCAACACAGGTAAGGAATGCCACAGACAAACTTATGCATGTAGCTAAAACATACGGAATTCCAATAATAATTGTGGGACATGTAACAAAGGTTGGAGATATTGCTGGACCTAAAATCCTTGAACATCTTGTTGACACTGTACTATACCTTGAGGGAGAAAGATACCAGATGTATAGAATCTTAAGATCAAAGAAGAACAGATTTGGCTCAACTCAGGAACTTGTACTCTTTTCCATGGAGGAGGAGGGTTTAAAGGAGATTAAAAATCCATCCCAATACTTTTTAACAGAGAGAGAAAGAGAGATACCGGGAAGTGTAATACTTCCAACCATTGAAAGTGGAATGAAACCACTTCTTGTTGAAGTACAGGCACTTGTGGTGAGTTCATATCTCCCACAACCAAGAAGAGTATCTGTGGGTATTGATTACACAAAACTATCCATACTTATTGCAATTATGGAGAAGTATCTTAAACTTCCCCTCTATAAGTATGATATATATGTGAATGTTACTGGAGGAGTAAGGATAGTTGAACCTGCTTCTGACCTTCCTGTTATAGTATCCATATATTCATCTCTAAAGGATATACCCACATCAAATTTTGTAGCCTTTGGTGAGGTGGGATTGGGGGGAGAGATAAGGAATGTGAGTCTTATGAAGAAAAGGTATAAAGAGGCATTAAAGCTTGGCTACAAAAATTTTATCCTCCCTTCATCCATGCAAAAAGAGGTTGAAAACGGTGATGGGGGACGAAACATATTTGTAAAAACAGTGTATAATTTAATAGGAAAACTTAAGTAATTTTTAAAGGAGCCTAAAAATGAAAAAACTTTGGACTTTTTTACGTTATTTTTTTTCATTTGTTGGTGGAGGCATAGGAGTTCTAATACTCTATTACAATTATAGTTTCTTTTCAGAAAAACTATACCACATAGGGCCACTCTTTCTCTATCTTATATTCTTCCTCTTCTTTTTCTTTATCTTTTATTTACTGTTTCCACCCGTCTACAAATTGATAAACCTTTTGGTAAACATAATAGACAAGTTTCTCTCCTCACTCTCCCTTGCCGAACTCTTACTTGGTATATTCTCTGTCCTCATCTCCCTTTTAATCTCCTATCTATTCTATGCGCTGATATCAAAGATTCCAATAGTTGGTCCATACATTGGAATTCTTATTGCCATATTTGTCTTTGGTGTTACAGTGGGAACACTAATAAAGAGGAGAAAAGAGATACTTGAAGCTATGAAAATACAACCAAAGAGGTTTGGGGAGAGAACACCAAAGGAGAAGAAGCTTTATCCCAAGTATCTACTTGATACATCTGCAATAATTGATGGAAGAATCCTTGAACTTATAGACTCAGGTTTTATTGATGGAACAATCCTTATTCCCACATTTATTCTTGAAGAACTTCAGATGGTTGCTGATTCAGAGGATTCTTCTAAAAGAGTTAGAGGAAGAAGGGGGCTTGATATTCTTCAGAGATTGAAAGAGGAGTATCCTGAAAAGATAAAGATATTTGATGCAAAGGGTGAAAGAATTCCCATTGATACAAAACTTATAAATCTTGCAAAAAAGATGAAAGCTAAAGTTATAACAACAGATTTTAACCTCTCTCAGGTAGCAAGAACAAGGGGTATTAAAGTATTGAACATAAATGAGTTAGCCCATGCTCTAAGAAAAGTGGTTCTTCCGGGAGAGAGACTACAGGTAAGGATCGTGAAGGAAGGCAAAGAAAGAGCACAGGGTGTAGGTTATCTTGATGATGGAACAATGGTTGTAGTTGAAGATGGAAAGTATCACATAGGAGAGGTAGTTGATGTAGAGGTTACATCCCTCCTTCAGGGACCCACTGGAACAATGATTTTTGGTGATATTGTAAATGATAGGGGCAGTAGTAGTAGGAGGAGGTAGAGGAGAAAGATTTAAAGGTAATAAGGTCTTCTTTCCTGTATCAGGAAAACCTCTCCTCTTTTATACCCTTATTCCCTTTGTGAAACTTAATGAAATTTCTCATATAGTAATTGTTGTAAAAAAGGAAGATATAGAAAATGCAAGGAAAGTAATAGATCTTGTGAAGAAGTTTGAGAAAAAAATAGAGGTTGTGGAAGGAGGAGAAAGAAGGAGAGACTCTGTTCTCAATGGACTTAAAGCATTAAAGAAATATCCTGTAAATAAAGTTCTAATTCATGATGCTGTAAGGCCTCTTGTTTCCACTGATACAATAAAAAGAGTAATATCTGGAATAGAGAAGGATACTGCATGCATACCATGCATTCCTCTGAGAGAAACTGTAAAGTTTGTAGAGGATGGAAGAGTTATAGAGACTCCAGATAGAAAAAAACTCTGTTCTGTTCAAACCCCTGAAGGTTTCCCCTTTCCCCTTATATTAGAAAAGATAGAGGAGTTTGATGAGGACATGTATGATGATGCCATGGCTTTTGAAAAAAATGGACTTTATGTAAAAACAGTAAAGGGTAATACAGAAAATATAAAGGTAACATATAGAGAGGATATACTATTTGTGGAAAGGATTGTAGATGAGTATAAGGATTGGTATAGGATTTGATTTCCATATCTTTAAAAAAGGTGTGCCTCTTATACTTGGAGGTGTAGAGATTCCATACGAGTATGGTCTTATAAGTGAAACAGATGGTGATATATTGATTCATGCCATTGTAGATGCACTTCTTGGTGCAACAGGAGAGGGAGACATAGGGGAGTTGTTTAACTCCTCATGGAAGAATAAAAGTAGTGTAGAGATACTAAAAACCACAATAGATATGTTAAAGAAAAAAGGAATCAGGATAATAAACATTGATGCCATCGTTATAATGGAGAAGCCAAAGATACTTAATTTTAAAGAAAAGATTAGGGAAAGTTTATCAAAGATAATGGGAATTGATAAAAATTTAATATCAATAAAAGGAAAGACTATGGAGGGAATGGGTGTAATTGGAGAGAAAAAAGGAGCTTCTGCCTTAGTTGTTGTCCTTGTTGAGATTCCTCCTTTTTCTACTTAAGACCTCCAATAGGTGATTCAGGTTAAAGGTGTTTATAACTTTATTTTCTGAAACAAGTGCCCTTCTTAAGATAAACACCCCAAAATTTGATAGAGAGTGAAGTTGGGGAGCAAAATGTGCATCAGAGCCTATGGAGAATAGTATGTCCCTGTTTCTCAAATTGTATGCCATGTTTGAATCTATATCCAATCTATCATTGGTAGCATTTACTTCAATAATTGTTCCTGTTTTTTCGGCTTCCTTAAATATTAAATCGTATCTCATGTTCATTCTCTCCCTCTCGCCTATCTTTCTTCCTGTAGGGTGCCCAATTATGCTTACATAGGGATTTCTTATTGCTTTAATCATCCTCTTTGTGTTTGTCTCCCTATCAAGATAAAAACCATAGTGAATAGACGCTATGACAAAATCAAGCTCCCTAAGTGCACTTTCCTCTATATCAAGGGAGCCATCCTGTCTTATATTTACCTCTGCACCAAAGAGAATCTTTATCTCTGGAAACTTTGACTGTAGTTTCCTCACTTCCAACCGCTCATTCATCAATCTTTTCTCATTTAATCCATTAACCACTTTCAAATCCTTTGTGTGATCCGAAATACCTATGTATTTGTAGCCCATATCCCTTGCAAAGGATACAACATCATAAATAGTTGAAATTCCATCTGAGTAGTTTGTATGAACATGTAAGTCTCCTTTTATATTGAGATTACTTAAAAGTTCCTTTGTATCTAAATATTCCTTCCACCTCTCCCTCACCTCTGGAGGAATGTATTGCATTCCTAAGATATTAAAGATCTCTTTCTCCTCACCTTTTATCCAAAGGTAACCTGGAGGAAGAGTCTTGTATCCATAATCTTTCCCTTTACTTATTAAATAGTTACTAAAATTTTTCGGTCCAGTAAAGAATAAAAGTGCCGAACCAAAGTAGTCCTTTGGAACAACAAGCAGTTTAATCGGAATTTCACAATCGCCATAAAAAAATTCAACATGGTCTCCTCTACTTACAAATTTTATTATTCCTATATCTTTTTTAAAACTCCTTTTAAATTTGTCTGGATTTCCCACCTCACAAACAATGTTTAAGTTTGAAACTATCTCTTTCTTTCTCCTTGCACTTCCAGCAATTTCAACTCTCCTTGCCCCATGATTAACGAGTATGCCTTTAATATGTCTGAAGAATGATTCAGCAGTGGAGAGAGAGAATTCTCTTTTTAATTTAAAGTATTTGTTTATATTTTTCTTTATTATCTCCTCACCATTTAACCCTATCTCTTTTACCCTGCTGAGCAAACCTTCCTTTAAAACAGATTCAAGTCCATATATATCAACCACACCAAACCTTTCATAGAGTATTTTTAGTGTCCGACCACCAACCCCTGGAATCCTTGTAAGCTCAAGAAGACTTGGTGGTACATCTCTCAATAAAATTTCGATCTCCTCACTTCTCCCATAAACCACCAAATCCCTTAGAATCCTTTTGAGGTAGGGTTTAGTTGGAAGATACTTCTCCACCCTCTCAAGGGTCTTACGATTCAATTCAAAAGGCAACCCTTCAATAGTCATTGAGAGAATCTTAATATCTGTAATTCTTCTTCTATCCACTCCTTTAAAGGATAGCACCTTTGCTACCCTTGAGAGTGTCCTGGAAATCTCAAAGTTTGTCAATTTCTTTTTCTTAAATTCCCTGAGAGTTCTTTCTGTATCCTTTTTTCTATCCTATCTATTATTGGAAAGACATCTTTATCCTCAAGTGTTCTCTCCTTTGAAGAAAAGGTAAGTCTAAAACCAATACTCTTCTTTCCATACCCTATATTCTCTCCTCTGTAAAGATCAAAGATATGTATATCTGAGAGGATCTCTCCGCTCTCCTGTTTTATTATCTCCACCAATTTCCCACTAGGAGTATCCTCTGATACAACTATCGCTATATCAAAGGTAAGAGGTGGGAATTTGGAGATGCTCTCGTATTCCTTTTTATCCTCAAACACATCAAGTAGTGTCTCAAAATCTATTGAAAAGGCATAAACCCTCTGGGAAATAGATAACTTCTCAAGGAGAGATGGATGAATTTCTCCCATCTCGCCTATCTTTAAATCTTTAAATTGAATTACTGCGTATCTAAATGGATGGAAGAGCTTATTAGACCCTGAAACAAACTCTACTTCATCAATTTTCAACTCATCTAAAAGCTTAGAAACAACTCCTTTAAGATAGAAGAAATCAAATTCTTTCTCCTTTTCCATCCATAGTTTCTCCCTAATCTTCCCTGTAATCACTCCTGAAAGTTCCTCTTTTTCCACAAAATCTTTCTCTTTGTAAAAGACCTTCCCTATCTCAAAGAACATTAGATTCTTGTTTCCCATCTTTATATTTCTATCAACAACCTTTAAAAGCATAGGAATTAGAGAGGTTCTTAAAACATCCTGATCACTCCTTAATGGATTGACCACCTCTATAGGTTCTCTCTCAATGGGATAAAGGGAAAGATATTGAGAATCTAAAAGAGAGAGCGTAATCACCTCATCCATGGAAAGGGAGGTTAAGATATTGACGATCCTTTTTCTAAGTTTCCTTCTCTTATCTGGAGTAAAAACAGAAATCTTTGGAGATGGAAGTGTGTAGGGCAGATTCTCTATTCCTCTATACCTTATGACTTCCTCTATCAAATCTATCTCCTGCGAAATGTCTGGTCTGAATGGTTTTATAACAAAAGTAGCTTCCTTTTCACTTACATTTTCTAACTCAAAACCTCCTCTACGGAGTGAATCTATTATATCTGAATTTGATATATCCACACCTATAATCTTTCTCACCCTCTCAAATCTCACCTTAATCTTCTTCTCCTTTTCTGGCTCTGGATAAAAATCAAATGGTTTCTCATTTATAGAGCCACCAAACATTAAAGATGCTCTCCATCCATTCTCAAGAGCCTTTCTTATATCAACTCCCTTCTCAAATCTAACAGCAGCTTCACTGTTTATTTTTAACCTTCTCTTTGTAACAGAAATTGAGGATGGAAGAAAATTGGCAGATTCAAGGAGTACATTCTTTGTCTTATGACTAACCTCAGTCTCCTTTCCTCCCATAACTCCTGCTATGGCAATGGGTCCCTCCTCATCTGCAATAACAAGCATCCCCTCATCAAGTTCCCTTAACTTATCATCAAGAGTTCTTATCTTTTCTCCTTTACTTGCCCTTCTTATGATCAACTTTCCATGAATTTTGTCAAGATCAAAGGCATGGAGAGGTTGCCCATACTCAAACATTAAAACATTTGTTATATCCACAATATTATTTACAGGTCTTGCACCTATCGTAATAAGTTTCCTTAAAATCTTAATTGGAGCTTTCTTAACCTTCACATCCCTTATGATAATTCCCACATATCTTGGACATAGTTTTTCATCTAAAACTTCAATTTTAAAGCTTATATCCTTTAAATTAGATGGAATACTTACATCCCCATACTCTTTAACTATCTTTCCAAGTCCTAGTCTTTCAAACTCCTGAGAGATACCCCACAAAGAGAGACAATCTGCCCTGTTATATGTCTTTATCTCAAATATGGTATCCTCAAGCCATAGCGCTTCTTTTAAATCAGCACCTACCTCTGCATCATCAGGAAGAATAAAAATACCTCTTTTATCCTCCTCTCCAAGAACCTTATCGGAAATCCCCATCTCCTTGTAAGACAAAAGAACCGCCTCTGACTTATATCCATTAAACTCCATGGGTTTTATCCTGTAAGGAACAGGTATCTCCTCATCTCCCTTTTTCTCATAGTGGTAGATGGTGCCACCTGGAAGACAAACGGGAACTTTATCCCCCATCTTAACATTTTTTGCACCAGTAACTGAAGGATATACTCTTCCAGAAACCTCTATCTCAGCAAAAGAGAGTTCCTTTGATATCTTCTTTATAGATCTTACCTTTCCAACAAAGACACTGGATAAAATACTTTTTCTTTCAAAGGTCTCTTCTATCTCAAGACCTCTGTTTAGCAAAGTATCCTTTACATCTTCAATGTCTCTTTCAAATCTAAATATTTCATTAAGCCATCTTCTTGAAACTTTCATTTTTTTTCTCCTCTTTAGAATTGCTTTAGAAATCTTTTATCATTCTCGAAGAAAAACCTTATATCCTTTATTCCATACTTGAGCATG